>JBJMGJ010000158.1:0-8742 GCA_045807965.1 Bryobacteraceae bacterium
GATGCCGCCCATGTCGGCGGAGTCGACCGTTTCGCGCAACTATCTCGATTGGCTTCTTGCGGTGCCATGGAAGAAGCGCACCAAGGAGATTCGCGATCTGCAGTATGCGCGGAAGGTGCTCGAGGGCGATCATTATGGCCTCGAGAAGATCAAAGAACGCATCCTGGAGTTCCTTTCTGTTCGTCGGCTGGTGCAGAACCCCAAAGGGTCCATTTTGTGCTTCGTTGGGCCTCCCGGCGTCGGAAAGACCTCCCTTGGGATGTCTATCGCAAAAGCGACGGGGCGCAAGTTCGTCCGGCTTTCGCTAGGCGGTGTTCGGGACGAAGCCGAAATCCGTGGACATCGTCGCACTTACATCGGTGCTCTTCCCGGGCAACTCATCCAAATGATGAAGAAGGCCGGCACCAAAAACCCGGTCATCATGCTGGACGAAATCGACAAAATGTCGATGGACTTCCGCGGAGATCCGTCGGCAGCGTTGCTTGAAGTTCTCGATCCGGAGCAGAACTACATGTTCTCGGATCACTACCTGGACGTCGAGTACGACCTGAGCCAGGTGTTCTTCATCGCCACGGCCAACGTTCTTCATACCATTCCGGCGGCCTTGCAGGATCGCATGGAAGTAATCCGGCTGTCGGGTTACACCGAACTCGAGAAGCTGGAAATCGCAAAGCGGTTTCTTGTTCCGAAACAGCGCAAAGACACCGGCGTTTCGGAAGAACAAGTCGAGTTTACGGACAACGGACTTCAACAGCTGATTCAGTCGTATACACGCGAGGCTGGCGTGCGGAACTTGGAACGGGAGGTCGGCAATCTGTGCCGCAAAGTGGCCCGCAAGGTTGTCGAAGCGCAAACCACCACCCCGGAAGAACCAGTGGCCGAACTCGCCGCTGATCAGCAGCCGGTTGAAGTGATCGAAGAAGAGGTTCAAACGCAAGAAGCGGAATCGGTCGAGCCGACCAAGAAAAGCAAGAAGAAGGCGAAGATTCCGGAGCAACCTCTGATTCCGATCGAGAAGATCGTTGTGTCGCCGGACAAGGTGACCGAGATGCTTGGCGCTGCACGCTTTCGCGATCTGGATCTTGAGAAGAAGAACGAGATCGGCGCGACAACCGGACTGGCCTGGACCGAGGTGGGCGGTTCGATTCTGACCACCGAAGCAACTGTCATGGAAGGCCGGGGGAAGATGATGACCACCGGCAAACTTGGTGACGTTATGCAGGAATCGGCACAGGCGGCAATGAGTTACGTCCGCTCTCGCGCTCAGTACCTGGGATTGCCGAAGGATTTCTACCGGACGTTGGATATCCACGTTCACGTCCCAGAGGGGGCAATACCAAAGGACGGTCCCTCCGCTGGTATCACCATCGGAACGAGTATTTGCAGTGCTCTCACGGGTATTCCGGTTCGTGGCGACATCGCCATGACGGGCGAAATCACGGTTCGCGGCCGCGTCCTTCCGATTGGCGGACTAAAAGAAAAGATGCTCGCAGCGCATCGCCAGGGGATCTTTGAACTGGTTCTTCCAAAGGACAATGAGAGGGACCTCGCGGACATTCCTGAGAACGTCCGCAAGGATATGAAGCTGCACTTTGCCACCTCAATGGACGAGGTGCTGAAAATTGCGCTCGAGCGAGAAATTGTCGCTCTCCCGTTAGCGCCCGCAGCCACCGCTACAGAACTGGCGGCACGGCCAAGCGAAGATTTAACACACTGATAGTGCGCGGGAGGCTCTCTAGGGAACTCCCGCGTATCGCATCGAATTAGGCCTTTGTGGGAATAGAAGCATTCGCCGGTGCTGCCGGACGGCATTGGCAAGGAGGCGGTAAGCCTGGGACTGGTGAGTTCATCATCAGTGCCAGTCAACCCGACCAGTTCCCTAAGGAAACGCAATATGGGCCGGTCGAGATTGCTTTTTTGGGTCGAAGCAATGTCGGTAAATCGAGTTTGCTAAACAAACTTGTCGGTAGACCCGGACTAGCGTTCACAAGCTCTCGTCCGGGATGTACTCAGCTAATCAATTTTTTCAGCATCACCGATCAAATTCGATTTGTTGATCTCCCGGGGTATGGCTACGCGCAAGTCTCTCTCGAAGAGCGCGCGCGTTGGAAGACGCTGATCGAAAGTTATCTGCTGGGACGGCAGAGTCTCGCGCTATCGCTCCTCCTCGTTGACGCCAGGAGAGGATGGATGGGAAAAGACCTGGAACTTAAAACCTGGCTGGAGTTCCACAACCGTCGATACGAGGTCATTGCGACTAAGGTCGACAAATTGAAAAGCAGTAATCAATTGAAAGCCGGATTGGCTGAGATCCAAAAAGAGCTACCGGAACATCAGCCAGTGCCGTTCTCGGCCATTGACGGCCGGGGAGTGAGGGAAATTTGGCAAATCATCTCGAAGATCAACAAGAAGCAGTAACCCCCGCGGTTGCCACCGAAGGTACACCCACCGAGAGACCTCAAGACGTCAAGGACGACAATCAAACGCAACTAAGTCTGAGCGAGAGCTCCGACTCTAGTAGTGCCGGGGACAAGGACGCGGAATCCGCGAGACCGGTTGAGGCCAGGGACACCGATGTTGCGCAAGTGGCAAAACCGACCGAAGGTAAGCCCGAACGCGCCGCAGGTTCTCGTCCTCGTGCCGCTGGCACCAATGGCAGAGCCGTAGGCGACGGGCCACGGCGACAGGCTGCGGATTCGCGGATTTCTGGTGCTCCGGAAAGCAAGCCGCCGGAAGGAAAAAGTTCGGTTGACGTGAAGCCCGCGGAAGGCCGGTTGGCCGAATCGAGGCCACGCACGGCAGAAACGCGGCCGCCCTCCGAAGAAGGGAAGAGCCTCGTTGAGAACCCAGTCTCCGCTTCGGTTACCGTCAACACAGGCGCCCAAACAACGGCACCTGAGAACGGTGCTCCTCAACAGCAAACGGCCGGGCAGCAAGGCCAACAAGGTCAACAACCCGGGCAGTTCCAGCGCCGCGGACGCCACTCGATCGGAAACACTGGCGGACAGGGGCAGCGCAACGGAACCACCACGCTTGATCTCGTGGAGCTGAAGGACATGAGCATCCAGGCGCTGAACCAGATCGCGAAAGATCTGGGCGTTGCGGGTGCTGCTGGTCTCCGCAAACAGGAACTCATCTTTAAGATCCTCCAAACACAGGCGGAAAAGAGCGGGCTTATCTTTTCGGAAGGCGTGCTCGAATGCCTGCCTGACGGCTTCGGGTTTCTCCGTGCGCCCGAATATAACTACCTTCCCGGTCCTGATGACGTCTACGTCTCGCCTTCGCAGATCAGGCGTTTTGACCTGCGCACCGGCGACACGGTCTCGGGCCAGATCCGACCTCCGAAGGAAGGCGAACGTTACTTTGCGCTAATCAAAGTTGATGCGATCAATTTCGAGCCGCCAGAGGAATCGCGCAACAAGATCTTCTTCGACAACTTGACGCCCCTCTACCCGGACGAGCGGCTGAAGCTTGAGACGGCGAAGGACAACTACTCCGGCCGTGTCATGGATCTCCTGACCCCGATCGGAAAAGGGCAGCGCGGATTGATTGTAGCTCCGCCGCGTACGGGTAAGACGATGATGCTGCAGAGCATCGCGAATTCAATCACCGCGAACCATCCGGAGATCAACCTTATCGTTCTCCTGATCGACGAACGTCCGGAAGAAGTCACGGACATGCAGCGTTCCGTGCGCGGTGAAGTGATCAGCTCGACCTTCGACGAGCCTGCGGCCCGTCACGTGCAGGTAGCGGAGATGGTGATCGAGAAGGCCAAACGTCTTATTGAGCACAAGCGTGACGTGGTGATCCTGCTTGACTCCATCACCCGTCTGGCGCGCGCCTACAACACGGTTGTGCCCCCATCCGGCAAGGTCCTTTCCGGTGGTGTTGATTCCAATGCACTGCAACGTCCGAAGCGGTTCTTCGGTGCGGCACGAAACATCGAAGAAGGCGGATCGTTGACGATTGTCGCGACCGCCCTGATCGATACCGGGAGCCGCATGGACGACGTTATATTCGAAGAGTTCAAGGGTACGGGCAACATGGAAATCCATCTTGACCGCAAGTTGGTGGACAAGCGCGTGTTCCCGGCCATTGACATCAATCGCAGCGGAACTCGCAAGGAAGAGCTGCTGATGCCACGCGAGGAGCTGAATCGCGTCTGGATTCTCCGCAAGGTCCTGAACCCGCTCTCTCCTGTGGAGTCGATGGAACTCCTCATCGATAAGCTGGGCAGAACTCGCAGCAACGCAGAGTTCCTCGCCGCCATGAGCAGCTAAGGACACCTTCTTCACCCGCGCTGCGACGATACAGTTCTGACATCACTGCCGCAGGCACGCGGCGTAACTGCTAAATGGGCCGCATCCGAATCTTGTCCGACAACGTCGCGAATAAAATCGCGGCCGGCGAGGTGGTGGAGCGGCCCGCCTCGGTTGTTAAGGAGCTTCTCGAGAACGCGCTCGATGCCGGTGCGACTGAGATACGGGTGGACGTTGAGAATGCCGGGCGCAGGCTCATTCGCATTCGCGACAACGGCACCGGAATGCTTCGCGACGATGCGTTATTGGCATTCGAACGCCACGGCACGAGCAAGATCAGCGACGTTAAAGATCTCCTTTCCATAGGCACGCTGGGTTTCCGGGGGGAGGCCTTGCCTTCTATAGCCTCTGTGAGCCGCCTGATTCTTGAAACGCGTTCCGCTGAAGAGCAAACGGGAACTGCTGTTGAGATCGCGGGAGGAAAACTAATTCGCTGTGATGAAATAGCCTGCCCTGTAGGCACGACCATCACCGTTCGAGACCTGTTCTTCAACGTTCCCGCCCGTAAGAAGTTTCTACGCTCCGATCAGACCGAACTGGCGCACGTGGGTTCGCTGATGACTCATTACAGTCTTGGGCACGTGGACAAAGCGTTCGATCTGATTCACGAGCGTAAGGAGTTGCTCAGTGTCACGCCCGTGTCCAGCATCCGAGAGCGCGCATTTCAGGTATTCGGATCAGAGATAATCGGTGATCTCATCGACATCCCGCCTCGCCTTTTTGAACTTCGATTGCCGCCTCCCTACGTGCCGCCTGCGGCCAGGGAGACGGCGCCCCCGCCCGAGCCAGATACTTCCGAGTTTGCGTTGCAGGGATTAGTTTCTGGTCCACACGTACAGAAAGCGAACCGGAATTCCGTCTTTTTGTTTGTGAATGGACGCTTGATCCGAGACAAGGTGCTGTCTCATGCGGTGCAGGCGGCGTACTACAATCTGATGCCGCCGGGCTGTTTTCCTTTTGCGCTCCTGTTCCTGACTTGCGATCCGCGAGAAGTGGATGTGAATGTCCATCCGGCAAAGACGGAGGTCCGCTTTCGGCATAGCTCAGCCGTTCACGATTTTGTACGCGATGCCTTACGCCAGACTTTAATGGAGAGCCGTCCCGTATCCGGTATCCCGGCGCCGACCTCTCCTATGCCTGTTCGCACGTTCGAACGCGATGCCGACTCGGGCACGGCGACTCCGCAGCGAGGCGCGAACCTGCCTTTTTCGGAGTTTTCGGCGCACATGGAAGCTTTCATTGCCGAGCCGGAATCGGGAGACATGGCAGCGGCGCTTGTCGTCGCGAACGCAGAAGCCGAAGATCTTCCGGAGATTCAAATCGACACTCGGCCGGGAAGACTGGATAACGCGGAAGCACCTGCTCTCAGGCCTGAGCCGTACGATCCATCGCTCCGGGCCGCATCG
Source organism: Bryobacteraceae bacterium (assembly GCA_045807965.1). Classification (GTDB taxonomy): domain Bacteria; phylum Acidobacteriota; class Terriglobia; order Bryobacterales; family Bryobacteraceae; genus Bog-105. The sequence continues at coordinate 5,726 of JBJMGJ010000158.1, forward strand.
ACGCGTCGCATCCCGGATACCCATGGCGCCCTCGAACGGCTCCCGGCCGATTGGGACGTCGTGCAGAATCTCTCGGCACTACCCGATCTGAGGCCGCTAGGCCAGTTGCACGACAGCTTCATCATTGCAACAGGACGCGATGGGCTTTGGATTATCGATCAGCATGTGGCGCATGAGCGAATCTTATTTGAGCAGGTTCTGAAACAACGAGCCTCGGGGACTGTTGAAATACAAAGCTTACTCATGCCGCTGATTCTGCAACTGACCCCAGCTCAGCAGTTCGAGTACGCGAGGATTGCCGATGAGTTGAATGCGTACGGCTTCGAAACCGAGCCGTTCGGGCAGAGAACTGTGGCGATCAAAGCCGCACCAGCGGGCGTGGGACCAGCGGATATCGAGAAGGTTGTATTCGAGATTCTGGAGATTTCAGAAGGGGAGTTGCGTTCGGCTTCACTCGACGAAGTTCGGCGAGACCTCTGCGCCACCATCGCCTGCAGGGCCGCGATCAAGATCAATACTCGGCTCGAAACGTCCAAGATCGAGTGGCTTTTGCGAAATCTCGCGAGATGTGAATATCCCATGACTTGCCCGCATGGTCGTCCCATTGCGCTGCGATACAGCACCCGGGATATCTTGAAGAGCTTTCACCGGATCTGAATCGGGGAAGCTACTCCCATTCGATGGTGCCGGGCGGCTTGTGCGTGCAATCGTAGAACACGGCGGCGATTCCGGGCAGAGACAGAATCCGCGCCGTGAGATCTCGCAGCGGCTCAGGATCCATCAGCACAACGTCCGCGGTCATGCCATCGACAGAGTTGATGGGACGGAGCACGATCGACTCAGGCATGACATCGGTTCCGATGGGCAAGAGAACCACCGGCATTTGCCAGACCTGCTCTTCGAATCCGGAGCTGAGGCTAAACTCGCGCACGATCGCATCCGCTTCTCGCAAGAGATCCAGCCGGCGCTTCGTGATGGAGCTGCGGTGGACCTTCATCTCTGAGAGTCGCGCGTGCGAGCCACACAGCGCGACGACCCGATTGATATCCGACCGGCTGTTCGTCAGGTTTGGTGCCGTACTCTGTATGTCCGCTGTCGAAGGTTCGTGGGGGAGCGCGAGAACACTTCGATAGCTCCGGCAATCGCCTTGAACACCAACAGAGCGGACGGGCAGCAAGAATCCCTCGCCCGATTCAGAAACCGGCTTACTTTGCGGAGAGCACAAGCAGCGAATGGCGAGTCCAGGGCCGGGAAACGGGTGACGCGAAAGGAACTTCTCAGGCACGCCGACCTCGCGGCCGATTTCCCGAACCTCGTCTTTATAGAACGCTGTCAACGGCTCAATAATGCGGCCGGAATCGATAAGCGCCTGGATTCCCGCCACCCGGTTATGGTGTGTCTTGATGAGATCCGCCTTGGCTGTGCCGCCCGATTCGATGGTGTCCGGATAGATCGTGCCTTGGCCCAGAATCCAATGGCCGTCGAGGAAATGTTCGCTGGCGAGGATGCGCTCCTGCACTTTCACGAACTGTTCACCAATGGCGTGTCGCTTCCCTTCGGGATCGTACAAGCCCGTCAGTGCTTCGAGGAATTCGGGCTCGGCGCGATCGACGAGAAAGCGCTTCGCTCCGAGTTCCTCAAATGCGCTCTCGACAAAGGCGGTCTCGCCTTTGCGCATCAGTCCGGTATCCACGTAAATTCCGAATACCCGCTCCGGCCCAAGCGCCCGAAGGCAGAGAGTGTAGGCGACGGTTGAGTCGACCCCGCCGCTGACAAAGAAGAACACGTTGCGATCGCCTGCGACCGCGCGAATTTGTTCCTCAACCAGAGGAACGCGCTGTGAGATGTCCCAGTCTCGAGAGGCGCGGCAAATGCCGAACACAAAATTCTCGAGAATCTGTTTGCCCGCATGGGTGTGAACTACTTCGGGATGAAACTGCAGCCCGAAGATCCTACGTGTGCGATCGGACATTGCGGCTATATCGGACGTATCGGTAAAGGCCGTCACTTCGAAGCCGTCCGGCACACGTTCCACCACATCACGATGGCTCATCCAGATCTGTGACTCGGTTACGCCGCTCCAGAGCGAGTCGCTTCGCTTGACGGTCAGGTGCGCAATCCCATACTCGCCGCGTTCACCCGGCCGCACAACGCCCCCCAAATGATGCGCCAGCAGCTGATGTCCGTAGCAGATACCGAGGATGGGCAGTTGGGAAGAGGTAAGAGCCGGATCGATATCCGGACTGTTCGCCTCGTAAACGCTGGCCGGACCACCCGAGATGATGATCCCCTTACGCGTGCTCAACTCCGCCGTGGGCGTGTCGCTTGGTTGGACATCGGCGTAGACGCCAAGTTCGCGAACGCGTCGCGCGATGAGATGGGTGTATTGACCGCCCGTATCAAGGACGGTAATTTGTGGTGAACTCACTGGTTCGAGCGGTTGTGCTCGGCAGGTTAACTACCGGCTGGCCCTCTGTTTCTCAAACCGATTCTTCGATTCCGCCAGCAGCTTAGCGGCTTTCGGCATCGCATCGATCGCTTTTGCGATCTCCGGATCCTGTTCAACCGCGACACGCTGAGACGCCTCGTAGCTGAAGGCGGTGACATACATCTCAGTGCGGAGAGTGTCCCGAAGCCACGAATGATCTTTCGTCCAATCGGATTCTGTGAACTGCACGCCCTGTGACATCAGCCAGTCATGGAAATCGTTCAGTAGTGCCTCGTCAGGAGCCCAGTTGTCCGGGAGCTTGGCGTCATGTGTCGAGAAGAAATGGGCCGAGAAATTGAAGAATGAATTTTTTCGTGCCACATTCAGCTGGAAGCCGTCCAGTTTCGGCGTCTCAAACTTCTCATCGGGTGTGATGCCGCCGCCGCCGTAGACGACGCGGCCCAAGTCGGTCTGCTTCACGTCCGTCGGATTCGTCGATTGTCCGCGCTTTCCGTAGTAGTAGTCGAGGAACGAAATGTTCGAATAGTCTCGCTGGATCAAACGCCCGCTCGGCGTGTAGTAGTGCTGA
>JBJMGJ010000159.1:0-6714 GCA_045807965.1 Bryobacteraceae bacterium
CGCTTCTACGGGAACACTTCGCCGTCGCGGCGGACAGATGAACCCCGTGCTGACGCGGCACCCGTGCAAACAAGCTGACTTCGGCGAGAATAGGACATGTCCTCGGCCATCGTACCCAGCGCATTGAATGCCAACACGCAAGTTTTTCCGCAACTCAGTGCCGCTCAAATCGATCGCATTCGTCCGCTAGGCAGAGTGCGCGCCGTGCGAAGCGGCGAAGTTCTGTTCGAGCCAAGCGCCGATGCCATCCCGTTTTATGTTGTGCTCTCGGGCGAACTAAAAATCGTGCAGCTAACCCTGGACGGCGAACGGACGATCGTCACGCACGGACCTGGACAATTCTCGGGCGAGATCTCGATGATCTCCGGCCAACGCTCGCTGGTGCGCGGTTTGGTTTCCGAGCCTGGCGAATTCCTGGAGCTCGATAACGATGCGATGCGAACGTTGGTTGCTCGGGACGCGGAACTGAGCGAGATTCTCTTGCGCGCCTTTATTCTTCGCCGCTTGGAACTCATCAAACGCGAGTACGGGAACCTCGTCCTCATGGGCTCGCGGCATTCTGCCCAGACGCTGCAATTGCGTGAGTTTCTGATGCGCAATGCTCATCCGTACAAATACATCGACCTTGACACGGATGCGAACGCTCAAGCCGTTCTCGATCGTTTCGATGTCAAGCCGTCCGAGGTGCCTGTCATCATCTGCAATGCCGGAAACTTGCTGAGAAATCCTTCGATTCGAAACCTTGCTCAATGCCTGGGCCTGAATAGCACGATCGATGCGAAGCATATACGTGATCTGGTGATTGTTGGCGCCGGGCCGGCCGGTCTTGCAGCGGCTGTCTACGCGGCGTCGGAAGGGTTGGATGTGGTGATGGTAGAGACAAGCGCCCCGGGCGGGCAGGCGGGATCGAGTTCAAAGATCGAAAACTACTTGGGCTTTCCAACCGGTGTTTCAGGCCAGGAGCTTGCGGCGCGAGCAACGACGCAGGCGCAGAAGTTTGGCGCGAACATGATGATTGCACGCACGATTGTTGAACTGGACTGCGACCACCAGCCTTATCGTGTGATTTTCGAAGGCGGCGACGCAATGCTGACACGCGCCATCGTCATCGCCACTGGTGCGCAATACAACAAGCCGGATTTGCCGGATCTCGAGAGGTTCGAAGGCGATGGCGTCTATTACGGCGCGACGTATATCGAATCGCAGTTATGCGGAGATGAAGAGGTCATCGTGGTTGGAGGTGGAAACTCGGCGGGGCAAGCGGCGGTATTCCTCTCGCAAACCGCGCGCAAAGTTCACCTACTGGTGCGATCCGGCGAGCTGAGCAGCACCATGTCGCGGTACCTCATACAACGGCTGATCGAGAATCCGCTCATCGAATTACACATGCATACGGAGATCGTTGCTCTCGAAGGAGAGAGTCGATTAGAACGCGTGCAGTGGAACGACAAACGAACAGGTGAAGTGTCCACTCATCCAATCGGGCACGTCTTTCTTATGACCGGTGCTTCGCCCCGAACCGAATGGCTCCGCAGCTGCCTTGCTCTCGACGACAAGGGCTTCATTGTTACCGGGCGTGATCTGGACACCCTTGACGGCAAGGCGAACGGCCATCGCTGGCCGTTGGACCGGGCGCCCCAGATGCTGGAAACCAGCTTGCCGAGTGTGTTCGCAGTTGGTGACGTCAGAGCCGGCAACGTGAAGCGAGTTGCGTCGGCCGTGGGCGAGGGCGCGATTGCCGTTCACATGGTTCATCGGAACCTTGCGGGACTATAGACCCGAATAGGCGAATTCAGGTCTGGTCTTTGCCCGTCTCCAGTCGAGCGGCAGCGAAGAGCCCGAGCCTTTTAAGCAGTCGCACGAGTTGAGCGCGTTCCTCTCCATCCAAAACCGCCATCGTCTGCTCCATGTCGGCGAGGTGGCGGCTGAAGGCACATTCGATGACACTCCGGCCTTTCGGCGTAAGCTGCACTAAGCGGGCCCGGAGATCTTCGGGATGGCGTACCCTGGTGACCAGTTTCTTCGCCTCGAGGCGGTCGATGGCGGTCGTAATGGACCCACTGGTCAGCAGCACCTTCTTCCCGACGATGTTGATGAGTTGCGGACCTTTATGCAGTAGCAACTCCAGAACCGCGAAGTCCGACAGCCCCAGCCCCGTTCCAGAAATACTGGCCATTGCGTTCTGCTCCACCGATTTGGCCGCCTTGGAGAGAACCAGCCACAGGTGAGTGGGGCTTTCTTCACGTTCACGCCCCGCACCGGGTTTCCCTTTTCCGTTTGAATCTTGTTTTGCCGTCTTCACATCTACCTTGATGTCAAGATATACTGTGACACGTCTGGAAAGAAAGGAAGCGAATACAGTGAAAACTACCTACAAGATCGATCCGGCACATTCGAGCGCGAACTTCGTGGTGCGTCACATGATGATCACAAACGTCCGAGGAGCGTTTAGCGGCGTGGAAGGGACGATCGAATACGATGCCCAGAACCCGACGGACGCACGCGTCGAGGCGGTGATCAACACGTCCAAAATCAACACTCTCGACGAAAACCGGGATGCGCACCTCAGAAGTGCTGATTTCCTGGACGCCGAGAAATTTCCGACCATAATGTTCAAGAGCAAAAGGGTAGCCGCCGCGGGCGAAGGGGAGTGGAAGGTAACGGGCGATCTTACTATTCATGGAGTGACAAAAGAGGTTGTCCTGAACGTGGAAGGCCCGACGGCGGAGGGCAAAGATCCGTTTGGAAATGTAAGGATCGGGGCGTCAGCTACCACCAAGATTAAGCGGAGCGATTTCGGTCTGACGTGGAACGCCGCTCTTGAAACGGGTGGCATTCTTGTAGGCGACGATCTGAAGATTGAGCTCGAGATTTCGGCCATTCGAGCGGAAGCCGTGGCAGCCGCATAAGACGAGCGTCCGGCTCAGCGCTTCTCGAGTTTGGCCACGGTTTCAATATGGTAAGTCTGCGGAAACAGATCGACCAGGGTCAGCCCTTTCAGCTCGTAGTGCGGTAACAACAGGCGTAAGTCGCGGGCCAGGGTGGTCGGGTCGCAGCTCACGATCACCACCTTGGACGGCTTGATACGGATTAATTCCGCAGTTGCCTGTTTTCCGAGTCCGGCCCGCGGTGGATCGGCGATCAGGAGGTCGGGGCTGGTCCGAAGAGCGGCTAAGAACTCCTCCGCGGAGCTCTTTTGGGCCTGTATAGCGACTCCATTCTCACGCGCGTTCCGTTCCAGGTCGCGAAATGCGGAAGCGCCGCGCTCGACGGAGGTCACTTGCTTGAAACGTTTCGCGAGGGGGATGCTGAACAGACCGGCTCCCGAATAGAGATCAACTGCTGATTCGCCTTCTTCCAGGCCCAAAACTTCCTGCATGAGCGGTTCGACGAGGAAGCGATTGACTTGAAAGAACGATCCTCCGCTAAGGATGAATCGGATGCCACCCGCCTGATATGTGATGGGTCCATCGGCGACATTCGGCAAAAACGTCTTGCACCATTCGAAGAAGCGCTTCGAAACCGGGCGGCTTGTTTCCGTGACGTTCAATTGAATCTCTGATTCGTTGGTGAATACCTCCAGCGATCGCAAGAACTTCGGCCACGGACCCTGCTTCACCGCATCTTGCAGGCGGCGGATCACCTCGTTCAGCACCGGCGAAGAGATTTCACAATGCGCCACGGGGTAGACCTGGTGAGACCCCGCGCGGCGGTAACCCACAACGCCCTCCTCGAAATGAAGCTGGATCCGATTCCGGTAATGCCAGGGCTCTCCCGTGAGCGCGTTGATGTCGCCTTCGTATCGGAACCCGCCTTGACGCTGGAGAGTTTCGGCAAGGATCGCCTTCTTCTCGGAGACCTGAAGAGCGTAGTCAAGATGCTGATAGTGGCACCCGCCGCATTTTCCCCATCCGAAGTATTCACATTTTGGGGTTACTCTGCCGGGCGCGGCTTCGATCAGATGCGGGTCTCCGGCTCGTATCAGCCCCGAATTGACGCGCTGACCTCGTATTGTGACCAGATCCCCCGACAAAACATAAGGAACCAGCGCGACTTGTCCGTCGATACGGGCGAGACCATCGCCCCCGTACACGAGCTTCTCAATGCGAACGATGGTGCTCGCGCCGGTCTCTTGATCCTGCAATTCTCTCGTCATCCCTTACGATTAAAGATTCACCCAACGAATGAAAGCACGTGTCCTATCGGGCGTCCAGCCCAGCGGCAACCTACACATTGGCAATTATCTGGGAGCGCTGAAGAGCTGGGCCGAAATCCAGAGCCGTTATGAGAGCATCTTCTGCATCGTCGATCTGCATGCCATTACGGTTTATCAAGATCCGAAAGAACTTCTATCGAAGATTCGGGAAACAGCAGCTCTGTTCCTGGCCGCCGGCATCGATCCGCAACAATCCTCCGTCATAGTCCAATCCAGTGTCTCCGGTCACGCCGAACTTGCCTGGCTGCTCACGTGTGTGACCCCGCTCGGCTGGCTCCAGCGTATGACTCAGTTCAAAGCCAAAGCCGAGAAACAGGAGATTATCGGCGATGGCATTCTGCAATATCCCGTCCTGATGGCTGCTGATATTCTGCTGTATCAGGCAGGCATTGTGCCCGTCGGAGAGGACCAATCCCAGCACCTGGAACTCAGCCGCGACATCGCACAGCGGTTTAATTCCCTTTACGGCGAGACATTTGTCATGCCCGCAACTCATCTTCCCACTGTCGGGGCGCGCATCATGGGCTTGGATGATCCGACCCAGAAAATGAGCAAATCGGTAACGAGCACGAATCACGCCATTGCGCTGCTGGACGAGCCGAAGGTGATTGCCAAGAAGATTGGGCGGGCAACGACCGACTCACTTCCCGCAGTGGATCCGGAGAATATGGGAGCGGGCATCGCGAATCTTCTGAGCATTGCGCAGGCCTGTGATCCGGCATTTACGAAAGAGACCGCCGCCGGCATGCGTTACGGAGATTTCAAGAAGCGTGTCGCAGAGATCCTGATCGCGCGCCTGGAACCGATCCAGGAACGTTACCGGCAAGTCATCGCGGATCCGTCTTATGTCGATTCGGTTCTGGCCGAAGGTCGAGCGAGAGTGCGTCCCATTGCGGAGGAGACGGTACGCCGCACCAAGACGGCGATGGGATTGTACACATAGGCCCAAATCGTTCAACGCCGGGCTAGGAAATCCGTGTTCCTGCATCACGTTCTGCGAGCTTTTCGGGGTTATCATAAGGTTGCTTGGGTACGCAGGTCGAACCGATTCGGGCGGTTGATCGCAGCAATAAGTTCAGATCTTGGGCGATCATCATTGCCACAAATCTGATCTCATTAATCTGTCTGTCGTGGGCCCTGAACGGCGCTGGCCTGGAACATATCTGGGGCGAAGCCCGGCACATGCACTGGCGCTGGGTGTTGTTTGCCCTGGTCTCCGACGTTTGCGTCTATCTGTTCCACGCACTGAGGTGGCAACTGCTTTTGACCCCCGTCAAGAGGGTCGCGTTCTCTCACTGTGCTGAAGCCATCTATGTCGGCCTTTTCGCAAACGAAACAATTCCCTTGCGAGCAGGAGAACTCATCCGGTGCTTTCTCCTGTCGAAGTCGAGTCAGATCCCGCTCTCGGTTTCATTCGCTTCGGCGTTGATCGAGCGAATCCTGGATGGCGTCTGGCTTATGGTCGCCTTCTTCCTCTGTCTCAAAATGGAAACACTCCCGGGCGTTCTTGTAAAGGGCGGCTACATTCTGGGTGTGCTGATCGTGCTGTTGGGATTGATCCTGGCGTATGCCATGTACGCGAAGCAGCAATCCCTCCATCGATTCCTAGGAATGTCCTGGCCACATTGGCTCGACACACTGATCGAAGACCTTCACCTCATTGGCCACTCCCGGTATCTCTACTTTGCGTTCATCGTGAGCGGCGCTTACATGCTCGCGCAGATGGTTCCAATCTACGCCATTGTGCGAGCGAGCGATCTGAACGTACCCTGGATGGCTTCGTTCCTGATTCTGGTGCTCCTCCGGCTTAGCGGCGTGGTGCCGCAGGCGCCCAGCAATCTCGGGTCGTTCCAGTGGGTCACCGCCAAGACACTGATTATGTTCGGCATGGTCTCGGCACACGCGAAGCGCTTCTCTTTGATTCTCTGGGCCGCCCTTACACTGCCCCTGATTATCGCCGGGTTTGTGGCTCTCGCGCTCGAGGGCATCAACTTAAGCCATCTCCACAAAGAAGCCGCGGCCTCCGCCAAGAAGCGGGAACCCGCCTGAGGGCGCTGTCCTAAAGGTGCGTTGATGAAATTAGGACAGTATCAAGTCGCCACACTTGGCCAGGTGTTGACTCGCGCAGGTCACGATAAATTTACCGCTCTCGCAAGAAGTCGACGCGGCACTCGCCGCCCGAATCTGCCGATTTGAAGTATTCGGAGTCATCATCGGACAACGGCATCCTAAGCGCATTTGTACTTTGATCGTGCAGCGCAGCAACTTGAGTGTGCGGATGAGCTTTCCGCCCTTTACACGCCTGACAAACGGCCTAGAAAGAAATGGGGAAACCACTGGGCTGCGGTGATGCTTGGGTACACGTATGGCAATTTCTGCCGTGTTTACAGCCTTTGCGGGCAGGGCCAGCGATGAAAGCGGGAATCTCGTCACGGCTGGTCGATCGAGGAGCTATTGGCCTAGGTTGATAATCAGTTTCCGGTTTGCCCGTTATCCGA
>JBJMGJ010000160.1:0-5439 GCA_045807965.1 Bryobacteraceae bacterium
CAGAACAGACCTGATGAGCTACCTGATGTATCCGGATGTCTTTGGAAGGTTTGCGGCATCCCGTGGAGAGTTCGGGGACATCGAGGTATTACCAACCCCGCAGTTCTTCTATGGGATGGCCGAGCGGGATGAAATCGCGGTAGACCTGGAGCCCGGCAAGTCGATCGTTATCCGGTTGCTGACGGTGGATGAGCCACGCCCGGACGGGATGCGAAGCGTGTTCTTTGAATTAAATGGACAGCCGCGAGAAATTGAGATCCGGGACAAGGCTTTCAAGGAGATTGCCGCCAGTGCCCGAAGAAAGGCGAATCAGGCTAACAGTGGTGAAGTGGCCGCTCCCATTCCGGGTGCCGTCACCAACATTCAAGTCAAGGCGGACACGCCAGTCAAGAAAGGCGAAGCCCTGCTCGTCATGGAAGCGATGAAGATGCAGACTACGGTCTACGCGCCAAAGGATGGCGTGGTTCGCGAGCTTGCGGTGAAAACCGGCGACAGCGTCAAAGCCGGCGACTTGCTCGTACTGATCGAGTAACGGACAGCTAAACCCGCACGGGAATCGTTCGATCGGCACCTGGTGATTATTAGAAATTTTTAGGTGTCGTCATGGAGCCGAGCCACGTCCAATTCGAGTCCAAAGCCGCCCATATATTCGCTCGATGCCGAACCGTAACTTCATAGTAAACAAACTCAACCGCAGTAACCCGAAGCAAGTGACGCTCTCTTCGGCTTTTCTATGTGCAGTTCTGCTCTGTGATCCGGCGCTCGGAGCCGTCGTACCGCAGCTCGATGAGTTCAGTAACTCCATCCAGAACCTTACGGCACGAGTCTCGCCTAGCGTCGTAAAAATTCAGGTAACGCGCTACCGGGCATCCGAGGAGAGCAGCAGTGCCGATGTCGCATCGTGTAAGCAGGAGGCGATCGGATCGGGTGTCATCATCGATCCCGACGGCTATATCATCACTAACGCTCATGTCGTGCAGGCCGCGCAGAGAATCCTGGTGAGCCTTCAACCCTCGGGGCAGCAGTCGATCGCGGAAGTCATTGCGCAGGGCTACGCGAAACCGCGTGAAGCCAATCTGGTCGGCGTGTTCAAAGAGGGGGATCTGGCTGTGATTAAGATTCCGGGCGGGAACTTACCCGCTCTTCCGTTGGCGGACTACGACAAGCTCCGTCAAGGTCAGGTTGTCTTCGCGTTCGGAAGCCCCGCCGGACTCCAGAACTCGGTGAGTATGGGTGTAGTCAGCTCTATCGCTCGACAGCCCGATCGCGACAGTCCTTTTCTTTATATCCAGACGGATGCACCGATCAATCCGGGCAACAGTGGTGGACCGCTGGTGAACACCGGAGGCGAGATCGTAGGTCTGAATACGTTCATTCTTTCCCAATCCGGCGGAAACGAAGGGGTCGGGTTTGCTGTTCCGAGCATGCTGATCAAATGGGTCTGGCCGGAGCTTCGGAAACGCGGCCATGTTGACCGGACCACGATCGGAGTGGGAGTTCAAGCCATTACTCCTTTGCTGTCGAACGCTCTAAAATTGCAGGTCAGTACGGGCGTTCTGATCAGCGATGTCACAACGGATGGACCAGCGGCAGCCGCTGGCTTAAAGGTGAACGATGTTCTTCTAAGCATGGACGGAAGGCCGATCGAAGCTGTTCCGGGCTTGCTGGGCTTCTTCTTCGAGCATCGCGCCGGTAAGCAAATTAACGTGCAAGTGTTGCGCGGCAGCGAGAAGTTGTCGTTCGACGTCACACCGATTCAGGAGCCCCACGAGGCCGATCGTCTTGCCGATATTCTCGACTCCGCGAACAATCTCATTCCCAGTCTCGGATTTATCGCCCTGACGGTGGATAAAAAAATCGAGGAACTACTCGGTTCGCTCCGATTGCCGACCGGAGTCGTCCTGGTGACCCGAATTCAGTCGGCATCGGCCGCGAACATGGGACTGCAACCCGGAGACGTTGTGCACTCGGTGAACAACGATTTCGTCTACGATATCGACGGTCTAAGAGCAGCCATGAGCAAATTCAAAACCGGCGATCCTGTAGCCCTGCTCGTCGAGCGATCAGAGCAGTTGCTCTATGTTGCCTTCGAAGCTCCTTGAGGTCTGCAGCCTTCGTTTCGACTTGGCCGTCCGCGCGGCAAATTCATGCGTTCTAATGCGTGCTTGACACGCGCCCAGTGGGGTCACTGATTTACGGAATTCTTCGCTTTAGCTCATCAAAGTAATTCAACAGCATCCTGACATGAACAGAGCTTTTTTCACCAGCTGGCGTTCGCGGCGCAGCGAGGACTGCGAAGCGCTCGCCGTCCGGTGCGATATCCATGTTCGATACTCCTGCATAGAAGATCTGACGCGACGACCAGATTCGCGGTTTACCGGGTTTGAAAACATCTCCTTCCACGCGGAAGTCCACGACCATAATTCGATGATCCGTGGTTTCGTAGAACAGTTGGTGGCGCTTACTTGACCAGAACGGATACATCGCTCCGCCGGACGAAATCTGGTATCGCGCATCGTTCCCGGCAGGAAACGGCCGTACCCAAATCTCGTTGTTACCCAGCTCATCGGACCGATAGGCAATCCAGTGTCCGTCGGGAGAGAAGCGGGGAAAAATCTCGTTAGCCTGGGTTCGGGAAAATACCTGCGGCGTCCCCGCCTTGGGATGATCCGGATTAGTGGTATCCAACGGCAGAACTCCAATGTTCGAGCCGGTGTTGGTCATCTCAAAATACGCCAGCCAATGTCCATCCGGTGAAAACGACCACGCGGCGAGCGAGGGCTGTCTTTGGACGAGGCGTTGTGGTCCGCCCACGCCATCACTGCGAATCCAGAACAAGCTGCCGCCATATCCGAAGGCGACGTGTTTACCGTCGGGGGCCCAAGCGAGATTGCCGCCGCCACCAGCGGAAGTAATTCGCGTAATGGTGTCCCGGTCCAAGTCGTAAATCTGGGGAACTGAATCGCTGCCGATGAAAGCCAACTTCCTGCCGTCAGGCGAGATTCGAGGAACGGTGTACACCCCGGGTGTTCCGATGAGCGGTTGTGTGTTCCCCGATGCGTTAAGCCAGTCTACTTGCCATTTTTGAGCGGCCGAAGTTCCTGCAAGGTAGAGAAGTATACCGGGCCCGGATGGCGCCTCAGAAAAATGGAATTGGCCTCCGGCAGTGATCGGGTTCACTGCAGCGTCATCCACAAGTGGGACGGGAGTACCGTGCACCTGCAAACGGGCGACGTCGAATCCAACGCCAAACAACACTCCCTGATGTACGTAGAGGAGGTGACCGCTGGGCACGTATCTTCCGAAATATCCGCCGTGGAGCAAGCGCTTTACCTGACCTGTCTTCAACGAGAGGACTTCGATGTCGTCGTCTTCGTGCCCAATAGGATCGGATGAGGCTGTGAACACGATGGCGTCGCCTCCGGGCAAGACCTGAGGCCAGCGGTGGGTGGCCTCACCCCGACCGAGCCTACTAAGCGGTTGTGGCGTGCCCCCTGTGTCTCGCACTCGCAACAAGGGCCCGACAAAATTGAATGCTCCTATGATGTCGTTGTCCTCGCCCCAGGTGGCGCCACGAGGATTGACGGAAGAACACAGCGTAATCGGTGCACCGCCCGATACGGAGACCTTCTTCAGCTTGGCCTCTGCGAAGAATGCCACCCACTGCCCGTCGGGAGAGAAAAATGGATCAGCCGCATCCTCAGTACCCGTCAGCAGAGTCGGCTTCGCCTCATCGAGCAAACGTGTGGCTAGTAGTTGTTTGCCGCTGGCGCCTCGTACGGGAAACACCAACCGGCGCCCATCGCGCGAGATGATGACAGTCGTGCTGGTGCCGGCCAAGACATCCGGTCCAAGATCTACGTTCAGGCGGATGAGTGGGCGTTCGACGGCCCGGTTCGCCCGCACAAGCATTGCCGTCGTGATCAGAAGGGCGACCGCGAGTAGTGACACGGCCCCCAGGAGGACACGAAGCCGCAGGAGCGCTGTCCTCGACACGACAGGGCTGACGGCTACCTCGAGCTCTTGTGTATGCTGCGCGAGGGCGTCGTCGATTTCGATGATCGCGTCTCCCATGTCCCGCAAGCGGTGCCGCCGGTCGCGCTCCAGACAGCGGCGGAGAAGGCGGCGCAACGCCGGGGCGGTATCGTCGGCTAAAGCATTCCAGTCCGGTCCGGTCTTCAGAACAGCGACAAGCGTCTCCGGCACTGTGTCGCCCTGGAACGCACGCCGCCGGGAAAGTAACTCGTAGAGCACCACGCCGAACGACCAAACGTCCGCTCGCTTGTCGACAGCCACACCGCGCGCCTGTTCGGGAGCCATATATGCAGCCGTCCCAATAAGGGCTCCGCCGATCGGGTCGCTCACGGTCGCGGGAGTCAGATTTGAAGATCCGAACGCCTCACCACTCAAGGCCTTGGCCAAACCGAAGTCGAGCACCTTCACTCGGCCTTCAGGTGTCAGCTTAATGTTGGCGGGTTTCAAATCGCGGTGAACTATGCCCTTTTCGTGCGCGTACTCCAGTGCTTCGGCAACCTGCCTCATGATGGACAGCACTTGGTCGCGACCTAAGGGTTCCGTGGCGATGTGTTCTGCGAGGGTGCGGCCGTCGACCAGTTCCATCACGAGCGCCTCGTCTTCTACGCCGTACAGCGCTGAGATGTTGGGGTGATTGAGCGAGGCTAACAGCTGGGCTTCGCGCGTGAAGCGCGCCAGCCGGTCAGTATCCTTAGCAAATGCTGCCGGAAGCAGTTTGAGAGCGACTTCGCGACCAAGCTTGCTATCACGCGCCCGGTATACCTCTCCCATACCGCCGGCGCCAATGAACTGCAGCAGCTCGTAATGACCTATAAGCTGGCCGGGTACAGCTGCGGGTGGCGCGACCAGCTGCGCCGCGGCAATTGCCGCCCAAGCGCCGGGATCGTTATCGGAGTGATTGGAGACGAGCGAACCGACCTCGCGAAGCAACTCCCGGTCATTGCCGCAGGCGCTCCGTAACCATGCACGCCGCTCGTCGGGCGGTTGTTCCAGTGCGCCGCGAAACAACGTCTCAACCTCTTGCCAACGATCCATGCTTTACCGCTCGCTCGGGTTTTGCGTTCCCCCTGGCTGTGCGGCTTCCGCAACTCCTAACTCACGACGGAGCCATGCGCGGGCAAAGTCCCAATCGCGAATTACGGTGTTCGGCGCAATGCCTAGAGCCTCGGCGGCCTCTTCAACGCTCAGGCCACCAAAGAATCGCATTTCGAATACTGAGCTCTTGCGCTGATCCCTTTGCGCCAGCTGTTCCAAAGCCAGATCGAGCGCGACGACCTCGTCGAGCTGCTCCGGAGACAAGATCACGGCCGACTCCACGGCAACATGGATAACGCCTGCGCCTCGTTTGGCACGATTCCTCTCTCGCGCATGGTCGACCAGCACGCGACGCATTACATGCGAGGC
>JBJMGJ010000161.1:0-30208 GCA_045807965.1 Bryobacteraceae bacterium
ACGCCCGTTTTGAAGCTGCAACAGTTATTGGAGTGATCCTTCGTAAGACGCGAAATTCACCAGGACCGCGTCCCTTTGCTGGGTCTGATCACCGAACACGGAGTCAACCGAGTTCGCCTGTTGAGCAATAACCGACTGGTCGTGAGGATCGAGGTCGGCCTTCTCTTCAACGAATACGTACATTCCGAGCAGGAGAGCCAGGGACAGCGATGCGTAAGCAAAGCGCGTCCTCGAAGGAGACCGCAAGAATCCCGCCCAGATGGACGCCTTCGCCCGATCCTCAATCCGCTGCAGAACTCGAGCATAGAAGCCCGCTGGAGCTTCCAGTTCTTCCCCGGTCCGGAGAGACCGCAGAAATGAACTCTGCTCCTTCATGACGCGCAGTTCCGATGAGCATTCCGGACAATGTGCCAAATGCGCCCCACCTTCCGTCTTGCCTGTTGCCGGCTCCCCAGCAGCCAACAGGTTTTCTAACTGATCCCGCATGGACCCGTGCATATTTCCCTCAAAGAAGGCCAAACATTCAGAGCGGATCTAACGTCCGCTTTCTCTACAAAGTACAACGAAAAACTTCCCGGTGAATAGCCCCAACCCAGGGCTCACTAAACGGCTGGAGAGGCGAGCGGACCCTTGCCCAATCGACCCGCCGCCTTCACGAGCTTCTGTCGAGCCCGGAATAGCTTCACTTTGATGGTATTTTCATTCATTCCGGTCATCTGAGACAACTCTTCCACCGAATGCCCCTCCACCTCTTTCAGGAGAATCAGAGTCCGATCCTCTTCAGAGATTTTGGACAGAAGCTTGTAAATCAAATCCTGTTGAGCAAGCTGCTGGTCAACACCGGGACCTTGGTCCACGGCCGGCTCGGAGGTCTCGACCCGCTTTGAGTCATCCGCCGAGAAGTCGCTTTCGTACACCAGCTTGCGAACCCGTTTCTTACGCAGGTAGTCGTAGCACTCATTGACCGTGATTTTGTAGATCCAGGTCAGCAAGGAACTCCGGAAATCGAAGTTCTTAATCGAGAAGTAAATCTTGGCGAAAACCTGCTGGGCGATGTCTTCCGCATCGTTCCGATTTCGGAGGATGCCATAGATAATGGAGAAGACTTTGGCCTGGTAGCGGTCAACGATCTCGCGGAATGCGAGCTCGTCACGCGCCTGCACTCTGCGAACAAGTTGTGCCTCTTCGCTTGATCGGTGGTCCAATTTGCTTGTCGCTCGCGTCGCCTCTCCGGAGACAACCGGGAATTGGAGGGTAGAAGACAGGCCACTCATACTGCCCGACGGACGTGGCCCCCCGCTATCACGTTACATGATTCAGCGACGGTGTGGCCTAGGGAACGTCTTTTGGGCGAAAATGTGGTGCATCGGACCTTTTTAGCCCTTTGCTGCATCAAACGGCCTGATCAGTTATAAACTTGTATTGAGCATTTGTTTGTAAGGAGATTCCAATGATTCAGCTCACCGAGACGGCCGTAACCAAAGTAAGCGAGATCCTGGGTATGCAGGAGCCGAAACCGGCTGGTCTTCGTATCTCAGTTGTCGGGGGCGGTTGTTCCGGCTTCAGCTACTCCATGGCTTTCGAGAACCAGCCCAACATGCTGGACAAGACCTACGATTTTGGCGACTTGAAGGTTTTTATCGACCAGGCCAGCCTGCTGTATTTGGATGGGGCCGAAGTGGATTACGTAGAGACGCTTGAGGGTTCGGGCTTCAAATTTAACAATCCACAGGTGAAATCCACCTGCGGTTGCGGCAGCTCATTCAACGTCTAAGGAAATTTTTGTTGTCCGAGGAAGGCCGGAGAGCCGTGGTGCTCTCCGGCTTTTCTCGTTTATGGGAGCACATACTTGGAACCCGACCTGACGACCGAGGCAAGGAATCCCGCATCCGCCGAGATCGATGAGTTGCCGACCGAGGGCGTTCTGCGGGTCATCAATGCGGCCGACGCGGAGGTCGCCGGAGCGGTGGCGAGCGAAATTCCGTCTATCGGACGGGCGGTCGATGCCATTGTTGAGCGACTTCAGGAGGGTGGGCGGCTCTTTTACCTCGGGGCTGGAACATCCGGGCGTTTAGGTGTCCTCGATGCATCGGAGTGTCCGCCGACCTTTAATACTCCGCCCGAGCTGGTCCAAGGGATTATTGCCGGTGGTGATACCGCGCTTCGACGCTCGATCGAAGGGGCGGAAGACAATGCGGAGGACGGCAGGGCGGATCTGGTTCGTCATGGCTTCGGGCGGGGGGACGCTCTGGTGGGTATCGCGGCGAGCGGACGAACTCCCTACGTATTGGGCGGCCTCGCTTACGCGCGAGAAACCGGAGCGCTGACGGTCGGGTTGAGTTGTACTGTCGGGTCGAAGGTGGCAGAAGCTTCCGACATCCCGATCACGCCAGTGCCTGGGCCGGAGGTCGTGACCGGATCCACCCGAATGCGGGCAGGAACGGCAACCAAGCTAGTTCTGAACATGCTTAGCACCGCCGTTATGATCCGCTTGGGTTACGTGTACGGGAACTTGATGGTGAACGTTCAGCCTACGAACGAGAAACTGACCGATCGGGCCCGGCGCATCATCGTGACAGTTGCCGGCGTGTCCTACCATGAAGCTTCGTGCCTACTGGACCAGGCAGGCTCGGTTCGAACCGCAATCCTCATGAGTAAAAGGAGTCTGTCGCGGGACGAAGCGAGAGCTCGCCTGGATGCGGCTCGCGGCAGTCTGCGAGCGGCGCTCGCCCGGTAGGCACACCCGGAGCGCGGAGCTCCGAGCTAGGAACTATGGACAAATTCAAGATTCAGGGCGGCACCCCGCTTAACGGCGAGATGCGCGTCAGCGGTTCCAAAAATTCTGCGCTGCCCGCCTTGGCCGCATGCCTTCTCACCAGCGAACCCGTGACATTGAGCCGCGTTCCGAGCGTCAAAGACATCGCGACCATGCAGAACCTGTTGGCGTATACAGGGGCGAAGCTGGAAGTGCGGGACGGAACCGTGCGAGTGCAAGCGGCGGAACTCGACAGACCCGAAGCTCCTTACGACGTTGTGAAGACGATGCGTGCCTCCAGCCTGGTACTGGGGCCCCTGGTGGCACGTACCGGACGGGCCCGCGTGTCGATGCCCGGGGGATGCGCGATCGGCGCTCGGCCCATCAATTTACATGTGCAGGCGCTCGAGCACTTGGGTGCGCGCATTGAGCAGTCGTACGGATACGTTGAGGCACAAGCTCCTGAAGGGCTAACCGGCGGCCAAATCCACTTCGATCGGGTAACGGTGACCGGCACAGAAGACGTTTTAATGGCCGCGGTTCTTGCCCGGGGCGAGACGGTGATCAGCAATGCGGCGCGAGAGCCTGAAGTGCAGGACCTCGCCAATCTCTTAAACAAGATGGGCGCGAAGATCAGCGGCGCGGGGACGTCTACGATTCTGGTGCAAGGCGTCGAGAAACTCAGCGGCACGGAGCACGCGATCATACCCGACCGTATCGAGGCTGGCACCTTCCTGCTCGCAGGCGCCATATCGAAAGGAGACCTGGTTGTGACGGAATGCGTCCCCGAACACGTCGGCGCCCTGCTGGCCAAGATGCGGCAAGCCGGCGCGGAGGTGGACGATCTCGGCGATGGTGTGCGCGTTCGCTGTATCGGGCGGCCGAAATCAGTAGACATGAAAACGGAAGAATATCCCGGTTTCGCCACCGATCTCCAGGCGCAGTACATGGCCTGGATGGCCACTGCGCAGGGTATCAGTTTCGTCACTGAAACCATTTTCGAGAACCGGTTTATGCATGTGCTCGAGCTGGTGCGGATGGGCGCGAATATCCGGATTGAAGGCCGGCAGGCCATTGTTGCTGGCGAGGAGCAACTGATGGGTACACAGGTGATTGCCTCCGATCTCCGGGCCAGTGCATCCCTCGTGTTGGCCGCCTTGGTCGCTCAAGGCGAGACGATGATCCATCGCGTTTATCACATGGACCGCGGATACGAACGCATCGAGGAGAAGCTGGCCTCAGTGGGAGCTAAAATCGAACGGATTCAGTAGATATATGAGCTCACCCGTGAAGCACCATAGCGAGGGTTTCCTTGCGCTCGTGAACGAGGTCAAAAAGCGGATTCGCGAGATCGACATCGAAGAGTATAAGCGCCTGGTTGCGGCGGGAGATGCCGGGCAACTGGTCGACGTTCGCGAAGACAACGAGTGGGAAGCGGCCCATGTGGCCGGTGCCATTCACTTGAGCAAGGGGATCATCGAGCGGGATATCGAAACGACTTTCCCCGACAAGGACACGAAGCTGGTGCTCTATTGCGGAGGCGGATATCGGTCGGCGCTGGCAACGGACAATTTGCAAAAGATGGGATATCGCAATATCCTCTCGCTCGATGGCGGTTGGCGCGCACTGGAAATATCGGGGCTGCCCCTCGAGCGACCGAATAGCTAGTGGCCTGATCATCCGCCGTCGGGCCCGTTTACGAATGCGTTGTTGAAGGCATTCGACATTATTCAGCCGAGCAGTGGAAAGCTTCTTACCAGAGACAGGCTATGACTTTACGAACGTTTCCAGCTCTTCATCCGGCATCCCACCACCGCGAGATAGAATTGCTTGCTATTGCCGATCAGCGTCAGCATTCGTCAATTTTCCCGCGCTGTTCGATGTGCGGCCGAATTTCTCGCTGAAGGCGTAGTGATCCAAATCGTCGCCTGTTTCATCGCTCACACGAAACGCTGCACCGGCACGAGAGAAAACATCAAGGTCGAGACTACGGCGCGCTCTCCGGAGCGCGAGTATCGGCCAGCACCTTGAAGTGCGGATGGTGTCGCGCCAGCATGGCGTCTAATGACCAACACGGCCGCATAACAAGTGTGCCCGAGAGAACAGAGAAGTCAGACCCACACCGTGGTCGCGAAGCTCAGAGATCTCGTGTACTGTTCTGCTCGAACGGGCGAGACGACCCTCGCAAACTGAGCGAGAACAATTTCCGGCACGGCTCGGGACCGACTACTCTCATCACCGTGTTGTCCCAAAACTGTACACCAAGAACAACGTTGGTAGTACTTGAGCCACTAGCTCATATCTTCACGCGTCTGTTAGCATGATCAGCGCTGCATAACGATCTGAAAACCCTTTTGGGAGGAAAATTGACGAAAAAGAAACTCCGCACTGCGGGACGAAACGGCTTGTGCGTATTGGCAGGCGCGCTCGCTATTACGCTGGCTTCCGATAAAGCGCAGGGAGCATCGTTTGAGCTAATCTATAACGGATTTTTCAATAACCAGGACGCGCTCAATCTTGCTTCACAATCCGCGCCAACCTTTTTCACCGGGCAGACGGCATTCGCTATACGAGCGTCTTTTGATACGAGTAGCCCGAATCTGGCTCCCGCGGTGCCCAATTCGCCGTTTGTGGGTTTTCGCGCTTACGCACCTTCGGTTGCAACTATCGACATTGGCGGAATAACCTACACGATGGATACCATCACTACGAATGCTACGGCGGGCGTGACGGTTGCCATCTTCGACCAGAACAGTTTTACGCCTGGACGGTACGCAGTGGGCATCTTGCAACAGCCTCCCCAAGATGGCGCCGGCATCATTGGCGATTTCTCGGGTGCGTCGCCGAGCTTTACAGTGAATACGTTGACGGCAACGACCATGTTCACTGGTTATAACGGAGTCGGTTATGGATCTGGTGTTTGTCTGCAGGGCTCTGGTGCGAATTGCCAAGCGTTCGCCATCACGCCGTTCGTTCTCCACAACGGCACGAATCAAAGTTTCGCTCTCACATTAGGGAACTACAACGAGGTCTACGCCGGAGGTTCTGACCTGGCACGGCCGGGCGCCATTCCGGGACCGCTGAATCAAGCACAGTTAGTCGCCACTCCCGAACCCGGAACGCTCGGCTTCATCGGAGTAGCCTTGGCGGCAGCGTTTGGTTTGGCGCGCCGGCGCCGTAGCTGAACCACACACAATCCAGGCGAGCATTGAATCTCGATTCGGCTAGCGAGGAGAGCTACGTCTCGGGATCCTGATGCTCGCCACTTTCCTTCGGACGAACAATCGATCTTTCAGAAACTTGGTGCATTCTGAATTGTGGTGATCAAATGAGCATTGAAACGGCGGTTGAAGTCACGTCGGCGCAAAGCACAACCCCGCAAAATGCGAGTCAGGCGGTCGTCAGTTTTCTGCACGCCTTGGGTGTTCGCTATGCGTTCGGTGTTTCCGGCGGCGCTATCGCGGCTATGTGGGGCGCTCTCTCCGAAAGCGATATCCAGGTTATTCACTGCAGGCATGAATCAGGCGCTGTCTTTGCGGCTGTCGAGGCCCACTTCGCAACTGATGCTCCGGTTGCCGTTTTCACTACGACCGGTCCCGGACTAACCAATGCGCTCACCGGCATCCTGGCTGCTCGAGGCGAGGGCGCGAAGATTGTTCTGCTATCGGCTTGCACGACAGCTTCGAATCGGGGCCGTTGGGCGATCCAGGAAACCGACAGTGATTTCCTACCGGCGGGCCTGGTGGCGCCGGGTGCATTGTTTCACCTCGCGGCAACGGTCGAATCCGTTGAGGCTTTGCCTCAGATTGGGCGACGGATCGCGAACGGTTTTGCACGGTCGGGAACTTTTGTCTGTCACGTTTCGATTCCGACAGGTCTTCAGGGTATGACAATGACGCGCGCGATGCCGAGCGTGCTTCCTTCGGCGCAGCTTAGCACCCCGTCGGATGCTGTTTTTGACGAGTGTTTCGAGCTGCTGACGCAACATTCGGTGGCCCTGTGGTTAGGTTATGGAGCTCGAACGGCGAGCCGCGAGATTCGCGTGTTAGCTGAACGGCTGGGAGCTCCTGTTATGTGTTCCCCACGCGCGAAGGGTATCTTTGCCGAAGATCATCCGCTCTTTGTTGGTGTGACCGGTATGGGCGGCCACGATACGGTTCAGAAGTATATGAGCCAGGACCCGCCGCGGCGCATCCTGGTTTTGGGAACACGCCTCGGTGAGCCCACGTCATTCTGGAATCCGGTTAGCGTGCCCCCGGATGGATTCATTCACGTTGATATCGATCCGGACGTGGCCGGAGTTGCGTACCCGGAAGCGTCTACGTTGCCGGTGCACGCAGACATCCGAGCATTCGTCAATGGCATTCTGAGCCGGCTTGGGTCGGGCAAGGGTACGAGCGCTCGAGAACGTGACCTGCCGCGCTTCGCGCAAAATCACCTTGAGCCTTCCGGAAGCATCAAGATCCGACCTGAAGTTTTGATGGAAGCGATTCAGCGCGTCGCCATCGACAAGCACGATTGCCTCGTCATGGCGGAATCCGGTAACTCGTTCACATGGGCGACCCATTATCTCCGCTTCGCGAAGCCGGGACGTTATCGCGTGAGCACGGGCGTGGGATCCATGGGCCATTTCACAACGGGAATTGTTGGGGCCGCGATCGCCGGGCGGCGAACCGCGGTTGCAATTGCAGGGGATGGCGCCATGCTCATGCTGAATGAGATCAGCACAGCTGTAAAGTTCGATGCGCCCGCCGTATGGATTGTATTGAACGATGCTCGCTACAACATGTGTGAACAGGGCATGGCCGTGCTTGGGCTTCACGGCGATGCCCGTATTCCGCCGGTCGATTTTGCCGCCTTTGCACGCTCACTCGGCGCGCACGGAGAGGTAATCGAGTCCGAGACTGATCTTCCCGAAGCCATGGACAAAGCCATACTGGCTCGGCGACCGTACGTACTCGATATCCGGATCGACCCGTCCTGCCCGGCGCCTTCTACGGCACGCAATCGAGGCTTGCGCGCGCAAGGCATCGGTAAGCCGACGGACGACGAAGATGTCTCGTTTCCGCACAGACACTAACGCCGCGTTTTCACGAACTCTTTCTATGGAAGCTAATACCTTCGCTACGTCCGCGTTCATCGCGGTGCCGCTCCAAACGGCATTCGAGTATCTCTGCCGCTTGCAGAATCTGGATGAATGGACTCTTGGCAGCCGCATGAAGGAACAGATCGACGACGATACCTGGATCGGTACCGCATCCGGGTATCAACGGCGTCTGTATTATCACGTTCGCCGACTCCAAAGCGCCCGTTTCTACGGTATCGAATGGCAATGCGGGTACGAGTACAAACAATACTTCAAATCGTACCCGGTATTGTTATTTCCTCCCGACTACATTGAGCCCGGAAGCACCGAGTCCGGTGTTTACTTCCATTGGGTTAGCGTCATCGATCCGGTTCAGCGGACGGCGATGATTATGCAAGGTATTCAGACGGTGCATAACTCGGAGGCGCGTTCTCTGAAAGCGGCGCTGGAGCGGCGAGTGGGCCTGACCCAAGCGGCACAAGGGCTCTACAGGATTGAAGCCGACACAATTTACGTAAATGCTCCTATTGAGATGGGCGCTGCATTTCTGGGCGATTTACGAACGATGGAAACGTGGTCCCATCTCCTCAAGCCTTCCGGAACGATTGCACGCGAGAATGGCACTTTTACTGATGAATACGGACAGACCGTCGAAGTGACGCTCAGAACGAACAAATTGGAGGAATATTACCTGGTTGAGCAGGATTACGTTCATCCGCAATACCAATTCACACAACGGTCGCCCACGTTTCTGATTCCGCTCTCATACGCTTTCGGCGATCCCGGAGCGCCCGGCTTTTTACTGCACAGAATCACATTTTGGAAAAACGGAGTCGCGCCGCGTCACGGCAAGCTAACCATTGACGACTTCGGTGCGGAAAACATGAACATCAAGCGTCTGCTGGAAGCTAAAGCAGGAAATCTGGAGACCTTTGCTCTCGGGAAGAGCTATCTTCCGCAGCCGATCCCGGTCGGTGTGAAGTAAGGGCGCGGATGACACCGCCCGATATCTTTTCCGGCGAATTCGCGGGCAACCCCTATCCGCTTTACCGGGTCATGCGCGACGAGTTCCCGCTGTACTTCCACGGTGGCGCGAATGCCTACGTTCTGTCGCGCTACGAGGATGTTCGTCACGCACTGACGAACGCTGAATTCACAACCCGGAGCTATGCCGCACAGATTGAGCCGCTACTCGGCGTGACAGTCGTACAACTTGACGGTAGCGACCACGCAAGGCAGCGCCGGTTGCTCGCAGCGCCGTTTCGTCCGGATCGTTTTCAAGCCGCATTTGCGCCCGCCATCGCTGAAGTGGCCGAGCGATTGGTAAAGAGCTTCGAGGAGCGCGGAATTGTCGAACTCGTCGGAGAATTCATAACTCCGTTTTCGGTTAGCGCGTTGGCAACCGTCGTCGGCTTGCCGCAATCGGATCTGGCGTTGTTCCGTCGCTGTTATACGGCGCTCTTGCGATTTGGCGTCAATCTGGTTGGTGATCCCGAAGTGGCGCGAGCCGGTTTCGCCGCGAAAGACGAGTTGTCCGCCTATCTGCGTCCTTTGGTGGAGCAGCGACGGGAATCACCCGGGCCTGGCTTGTTGTCTATGCTTGCGGAAGCCAAAATTGAAGGTGAGGGTCTGAGCGATGACGAAATCGTACACTTCGCGATGCTAATGATTTTCGCCGGAGGCGAGACGGTGGAGAAAACACTGGGGACGTTCGTCAGAAATCTCGTCGCCCATCCTGATCAGTTGAAAGCACTGCGAGCAGATCCGTCACTGTTTGATCAGGCATTAGCCGAGTCCCTCCGCTTCACTGCGCCCACACACATGGTTCCGCGGAAGACGCGGAGCGAAGTGGCCGTGAGCGGAGGAACAATCCCCGCGGAGTCCGAGGTGATCTGTTTCCTCGCATCGGCTAATCGCGACGAACGGCGCTTTACGAATCCCGATAACTTCGACATCTTTCGAGATGATCTTGATCCGGAGAGCGCTTTTAACAGCGCCGCCCGACACGCCGCGTTCGGGATGGGCCGGCATTTCTGTCTCGGCGCAATGATGGCGAAGATCGAAGTTGAAATTGCGGTGAAGCGCTTGTTGGATCTGGCGAAAGATCTCCGCTTCGCCGATGAAACTCCGCCGCCGGACAGAGGTCTCTTCCTGCGCGGGCCTGCTACCTTGGGGCTCCGATTCTCACCTGGCGGGATACTCTAATGCTGCTTCGTTGCAAGATGGCGGTGAATGCTCCTGCCGAGACTGTGTTTGCGTGTGTAGACCAGCCCGAGCATATTGTTCAGTGGGTGGAGGGTGCAGTCGAACACACATATGTCAGCGACCGGAACCCGGCCAATCCAGTCGGCCAACGGTTTCGGCAGAAACTGCGAATGGGCAAATCGATCAAAGAGTTCTACGGCGAGGTGATTGCGTGGCAATATCCGACACACTTCGCCCTGCACATCCCGTCTCCTGCGTATTCGAGTGAAGCTCATTTTCGGATTTCTCCGAACGGCCCCCTGACATCGACGGTTGATTATTCAATCGATGTCACTCTTCATAAAACGATCGTTCGCCTGTTGAGCCCCTTGCTCCGCGTGCCGCTGACCTTCTTCGTTCGTAAACAGATCAGGCGCCTCAAAGCGTGCGCAGAAAAGCTCGGAGGACAGAAAGGAGCATGACGGTGGAATTGAGGGAACGTCCGCCTGCAACTTCGCTTCGTGTGCTCCAGATTGGCGATCGCTGGAGTTATCGGGCCACTGGAACGCTGACGCCACCAGGCAGTGAGCCGCTCAAACTGACAGGGCAGATCAACGTGTTGATCGAACAGGACCGTTTGTTATCCCGCGACGATCTGATGGCGATTGTCTTTTCTCAACAATTAGAGCTCACCGAAAAAGACGGTTCAAAGAAACCGATGCCGGTACCGGAATGGGTCTTCTCTTTCGCTCAGAACACCGCAACGCTAGACGTATCGATTGTCGCCGACAACATGACCCGCGATGGGAACCCGCGAATCGCGAAGGACCCGCAGATCTTTTATCCGGGAACTTGGTCCTCACAAACGGCGTATACGAATCGCCTGATTTTTGAGAACGGAGATCAGGTAGACAATACGTTGACAGTAGCCGGCGAAGAGCAGGTCGAAACGGGTTTAGGTATTTTGCCGTCTTGGGTCGCCATGATCAGCAGTGAGAGCGCAGCGACGGGCCTGATCGAAGGAAAGGATTGGTGGACACCGGATCTGGGTGCGCCGGCCAGATTTTCGACAAATTCCAGCATGCCGGACGGATCTGTAATGCAATTCGTCGCAACCCTCACGAGCACCAGCGTACGGTAGCGGTGTTAGCCGGATTACGAGACGAAGAGCGGAACGAGGGCGGACCGGGGAACAGAAGATTTTTTGCCGCGGGACTGATCGTGTGCCTGCTCTTAGCGGCGGTTGCCTGGCGGGTCAGCACGTCGCCCCGTCGCCGGCTTTACCATCCGCCGACGGATCAAATCTCCATCCCGACAGACCAGGCTTCCGTGGCACGAGGAAAACATTTGGCCGAAGCTGTCGCGGTTTGCACGATCTGTCACGGCGTGAACCTTGGGGGCCAACTCGCTTTCCAGGATTCATTCCTCGGTCGAGGTTATACTTCTAATCTCACTCGGGGCCGGGGAGGCGTGGGCAGATCTTATGCCGATGCCGACTGGGTCCGCGGCATTCGTTACGGCGTACGACCCGATGGTCACGGAATACCGTTCATGCCTTCGGACTACTTCAACAAGATCACGGATCCGGATTTGGGAGCACTCATCGCTTACCTGAAAAGTCTTCCTCCCGTGGATAACGAAAGGACCCGCGTCGAGATCAATTGGCTGCCGCGATTATTGATTGACCTTGGTTTTTTCGGAGATCTCGTGCGAGCCGCAAAGATCGATTTTCGTGCTCCGCGACCAGGTCCTGCCGCAACTGAAGGAGAGTATCTCGTCACCGTCGGCGGTTGCACTTTCTGTCACGGCGGCGATCTGGCGGGAGGGCAGGGACCGGAGCCCGGTGCACCGGCCGGGACAAATCTGGCTGCGGGCGGGCCACTATCGCGCTGGTCGTTCGCCGACTTCAGGAACACGATGAGAACGGGTGTCGATCCGACAGGACATGCGATCAATCCGAAGTACATGCCTTGGCTGGCATACAGAAACATGACTGACCCTGAACTCGACGCGATCTGGAAGTATCTACGATCCTTTTCACCTCAATCGGACGCGAGGAAGACATATGAGCACTGAGATGGTAGAAACGGCTTGTCTGACACCAAGCAGACGCGCGGCGGACACGCCTCCGTACCCACGCTCAGATCTTTCGGTGAGGCCGGGCGTTCCCATCGTTCAGTTGTCCAAGAATGAGAGTGCCATGCCGCTTCCGTCTCGCTGGATCGACGCGGCGGCACAAGCAGCGAGTCTTGCCTCCGCTTATCCGGATCCGGATTGCCGAGATCTCCGGCGAGCAATCGCGGAGACATTCTGTCTGAAAGAACAGCAAATCTTTTGCAGTGCCGGTTTGATGGAGTGTTTGCAGTCCATTGCTCTGGCTTATCTCGATCCAGGCGACAACGTCGTGATTCCGGAGTATGCCTTTGCGTTCTTTCGGAACGCTACAGAGTTGGCTGGAGCACAGGTGACTCTTGTCCCGGAAAGGAACTTCCAAGTCGATATCGGCTGCATTCTAGAAGCGGTGGACGAGTCCACTAAGATGGTGATCTTCGCCAATCCGGGGAACCCGACCGGAACGTATCTCTCGCGACAGTCCATCTCGCAACTTCGTGGGTGTTTGCCGGCGTCCACCCTTCTCGTGGTCGACGAGGCGTATGCGGAATTCGTGCGAGAGGACCGGTACGAAGGACTTTTCGATCTTACGGATTCGGGTAACGTTATCATCCTTCGGACGTTTTCTAAGACGTATGCGCTGGCTGGGTTTCGGGTTGGCTGGGCGTATTGCCCGCCGAAAGCGATCGATTATCTGCGGCGGATTCAGGTCCCGGCGATTGTGAATTCTGTTGCGCAGGCAATGGCGGCGATCGCAGTGCGAGATCAAGAATACGTTTGCTCGTTCAAGCGCGAGATGCGCGCGATTCGATGCCGCTTCACCAACCGGCTAGCTCAGCTGGAACGTATTGCGGCTGTGGAAAGTGAGGCTAACTTTGTTTTGTTACGGACGAGGTCGGAAGCCGAAGCGCGGAGCCTCGATTCGTTCCTTAGGCAACATGGGATCGTGTTACGTCGTCAAGCCGGGGTGGGCCTCGGCGACTGCCTGCGCGCAAGCATCGGAACAGAAGAGCAGATGCAGTTTGTCGCTAGCAGAATCGCAGATTGGTGCGGTGTCTGCGCGATGAAAGCTACCTCGTAAGCTGCTATTCCGGCCTGCTTTCGCCGATCGCTTCCGTGTCATTCGCCTCATCTACCAGCAGTTTCTCGCTTTCTGGTGCGAGATCGATCCGGGTCGGCGCCGACCATTGGGGGTCTTCTCTCCCCGATGCGTCGCTATCGGCACAACCTGCGTGCCGATCCAATCGTGCTTCTACAGAATTATGTCGGCCGATATCCGTAGCTCCACGTGATCTATGGAGCGGGAGACGAGAATCGAACTCGCAACCAACAGCTTGGAAGGCTGTGACTCTACCATTGAGTTACTCCCGCTTCTGATTTCCATAATAACCTCAGCCGTTTTCGATTCTGCGCTCCCCTTTCGGAACGCCGCCGCCGCGAATTGCGTATAATCCATAATCCCTTGTTTATGCGCTGTTTCGCACCTTATCGCACTCTTCTCCTCGGGGCTCTCGGCTGGTTTCTTCTTGGTTCGCCGGCGGCTCCTCTCCTAGCTCAGTCCGGTGACGGCGGGTCTGGTGTGCCCAGGCTCGCGTTCGAGAAGTATTCGTTGCCGAACGGACTGCAGGTGATTCTGCATGTCGATCGCAAGCTGCCAATGGTGCACGTGAACTCCTGGTTTCACGTCGGCTCCAAGAATGAGCGCGCTGGACGGACCGGGTTTGCCCACCTCTTTGAACACATGATGTTCGAAGGATCGAAGAACGCAGACGTCAAATACCTCAGCTTCATCGAGAAGGCGGGGGCCAATCTGTCTGAAGGCGGCGTCAACGGCACTACCAACGAGGACAGGACCAATTATTTCGAGACTGTTCCTTCCGGGAGCCTGGAATATGTGCTCTGGCTCGAATCGGACCGGCTCGCGACGTTGACCGATGTTCTGACGCAAGCCAAGCTCGACAACGAGCGCAACATTGTTAAGAATGAACGTCGGCAGAATGTCGAGAACCGGCCGTACGGGCGCGCGTTCAACCTGCTTAGCGAGAACCTTTTCCCGAACGGCCATCCCTATGCTCACTCGGTGATCGGCAGCCAGGAGGATTTGACCGCGGCGTCGGTGGAAGACGTCAAGCAGTTCTTCCAGACTTATTACACGCCCAACAACCTGACGCTTGCGATTACAGGCGACTTCGATCCCGCCCAAGCGAAACGGCTTGTTGAGAAATATTATGGGCCGATTCCGGCAGGGCCACCGCTCGATCGGCCGAAGGTGCTGATTCCGACGCTGGGCTCGGAGAGGGTGATTGAAGTTAACGATCACGTGCCGCAGGAGCGCGTCTACGTAGCCTGGCCGACACCTGCGTTTTTCCAGCAAGATGATGCGGAGCTGGATCTCGCTTCGGCGATTCTTTCGGATGGACTTTCGTCACGGCTCGAAAAGTCGCTGGTGTATGACAAGCAGCTCTGTTCGAATGTGGCGGCGTTTCAACAATCATTTGAGATTGCAGGCATGTTCCTGACGATGGCGACTGCGCGGCCCGGAGCGAGTTTGCCCGCGATCGAAAAGGCGCTGACGGACGAGATTGCGACGCTGGCTGCCGAGGGGCCGACGGAGTCGGAGTTAGCGCGGGCAAAGGCGAAGTGGGAGCTGCAGTATCTCTCCGGACTCGAGCGGATTGGCGGATTTGGCGGACAAGCGGACGTTTTGAACCAATACAACACGTTTCTCGGGGATCCGGATAAGTTTGCGGCAGACGTGCAGCGGCACCGGCAAGTGACGGTGAACAGCTTGAAAGCCGCGACGAGCAAGTGGCTGAATACCCAGAACCGGCTGCTCGTGCGGTTCCATCCAGAGAAGGTAGCGCCGCAGACTTCGACTGTGACGCTGGACCGATCGAAGCCGCCGGCCCTGGGGCAGGACGTTGCGTTCCAGGTGCCCGAGGTGCAATCGGCCAAGCTCGAGAACGGCATGGACGTGTTCGTGGTGGAGCGCAAGGATCTGCCGAAGGTGAACGTTACGATTGCGAGCCGGGCGGGCAGTGTGGCGGACCCGCAGGACTTGCCGGGGCTGGCAAGTCTCGCCGTAACAGCGATGCTGCGCGGTACGAAGACACGGACGGCGATCGATATCGATAACGCGTTGGGCGATCTGGGCACTGGAGTCAGTGGCCTGGCGAGCCGCGAGTACGCAATGGTGGCGCTGGACGTCCAGAAGGCGAATCTTGCCTCGGCAATGACCGTTATGTCGGATGTGGTTCTGAATGCGAGTTTTCCCGCCGACGAAGTGGAGCGCGAGAAAAGGAAGTCTCTGGATCGCTTGGCGCAGGCGGAGAACGACCCCAGTACGGTTGCGCGTCGGGTGGCACCGATGCTGGCGTTTGGACGGACCCATCCTTATGGGCATCCGGTGAACGGATTCCGTTCATCGATTACAAAGATTACGCCCGCGGAATTGACGCGTTTTCACGAGACATATTGGAAGCCGGCAAGCTCCGCGATTATTT
The DNA here is from genome assembly GCA_045807965.1 of Bryobacteraceae bacterium. GTDB lineage: Bacteria > Acidobacteriota > Terriglobia > Bryobacterales > Bryobacteraceae > Bog-105. The sequence continues at coordinate 15,641 of JBJMGJ010000161.1, forward strand.
TTGCTGGTGACATCTCGCTGGCCGAGGCGGTGAGCGCGAGCAGGCAGTTTCTCGGAGCCTGGAGCGGCGGTGCTGCGCCCCGGGTAACCATTGGTCCCCCGCAACCGATTGGTCCAGGGAAGGTGTACCTGATTCACCGGGCGGACGCGGCCCAGACGGACGTGTCGCTGGTCTTGCCGGGGGCTCCGAGGAGCAGCCCGGATTACTACGCGTTCACGCTGGCGGATTCAGTTTGGGGCGGAGCAGCCGGTGCTCGGCTCAATATGAACCTGCGCGAAGAGAAAGGCTATTCGTATGGGGTTCGGTCGACTCCGCAGTTTCTTTCAAAATATGGAAGCTGGACGGCGCGAGGCGGTGTGCAGACCGATAAGACGAAAGAGTCCGTGGTGGAATTTGAGAAGGAGCTTCGGTCTATCGCGGGCGAAAAGCCGGTGTCGGACAAAGAACTTCTGACGGCCAAGCAAACAATGCTGCGGGGCTATGCGCAGCAATTTGAATCCCTGAGCCGCGTGTCGGGCGAAGTGGCGCAGCTCTGGTCGCTTTCGATGCCCACTTCCGAGATGCAGCGGGAGCCGGCGGAACTTGAGAAGGTGACGTTGAACGCGGTCAACGGTGTAGCGGAGAAGTATGCGACGCCGGGTAAGTCTTCACTGCTTCTGGTGGGAGACGCCTCCAAGATCGAATCAGGCGTGCAGAGCTTGAATATCGGCGAGGTGGTCACGTTGGACGCGGAGGGCAGGCCGTTGGAGAAGCCGTAGGACGGCTACTACGGCAGCGATCTGCCCCGGCGTAAATGGTCCTGAAACGCCGCGCTAATTTCAGAGGGCCCGCTTCGGGTGGCCGGAAGCGGCAGGTGAATCGTTAGCGCTTCGCAATGAACGTGCCGTTATTCAGGTCCGCAACGGCGCGCCTTAGCTCGTCTTGTGTGTTCATCACAATCGGCCCGTACCATGCCACCGGTTCCTGAATCGGGTTTCCCGAGACGAGCAGAAATCGGATGCCATCCGGTCCTGCCTGCACTGTGATTTCGTCCCCACGGTCGAACAAGACTAGCGAGTGATTCGTCGCGTCATACACGGGGGCGGCGGCAGGTTCAGCAACGCTCTCAGTCAGGACCGCACGCGGATCCGAGGCGTCACGGAAAGTTCCGGCACCAGCGAACACGTAGGCAAATGCGTTCCGGATGGTCTCTATCTTAAGCCTCTTCCGCCGATTCGGCGCGACAGAGATATCGAGGTAATTGGGATCGGCCGCGACGCCGTCCACTGGCCCCTTCTTGCCCCAGAACTGACCGCAGATGATGCGCACTCTCGTGCCGTCGTCGTCCGTGATCGCAGGAATGGCTTCCGACGGGATGTCTTGATACCGAGGATGCGTCATCTTCAACGACGAGGGGAGGTTCGCCCACAACTGGAAGCCATGTACGCGGCCCTGCGCGTCGCCCTTTGGCATCTCCTGGTGCAAGATGCCGCTTCCGGCGGTCATCCACTGCACATCACCGGCGGTCAATTTGCCTTGGTTTCCGAGACTGTCGCCGTGGTCGACTGAGCCTGCCAGGACGTACGTGATTGTTTCGATCCCGCGGTGCGGATGCCAGGGAAAACCAGCCAGGTAGTCGCTCGGGTTGTCGTTGCGAAAGTCGTCAAACAGCAGGAAGGGGTCAAATTCCTTTGTTTTGCCGAATCCAAAAGCGCGCTGCAGCTTGACGCCGGCCCCTTCGATCGTGGGTTTTGTATGAATGATTTCTTTGACGGGACGTAGTGACATTTGCTCCTCTTTGGGGCGCGGCTCAGGGTGCCGCCGCCCGGCTGCGCCGGATTGCCTTGACATCAAGATAGATGCCGCAAGGATCCCGGAGGATTCACCCGCTCATTCCAGCCAGAATCGGGAAGAGTGTCACAACTTTCAGCAACTCACAAAAGCGATGGTGACCGGGCAGCCAGGCCGGAAGCCGTGCGGTTCTGGCGGGCAAGGATTTCAACTTGTCTAAGCTTTACCTGAACTTGGCCTAACCGTCCTAACGTGGCGGGGGCTGGTTGAAGTTCTTTTCCGCGGGACTGAAATCCGCCATGGCACACTTCCAGTCCGAAGGTAGTCTTCCAGCAGGCGCCCTTTGCGTGGGTGTCCAGCTCCAACAGCCAGTTCTTGCCAGTGTTCTTCATGATTAGACCGATGGGGTTACAGGCGTAAGAGGTCAGACTACTGGGATCGGAAACAGCGCCTGTGAAGTATCCACTTCGGACATATTCAGCTCGTTCTGCGGTTGAAAGGGCTGCCTTGCCCTATTTCAAGGTTGACATTGTCGACGAGGAACAAAGTTTCTACACTCCTTGTCGCCGAGCCTAAAGAATGTCTAACTCGTCAGACGAAATCGATATCCAACTCTTAGTTCAGTCAGAAGGTATTGAGGATTGCTTGGGTCGTGCTCGATCTTCTTGCGAATTTGATTGGCGAAGACATGGAGGTACGCGAGCTCGCTGCCGTAGTCGGGGCCCCAGACGGTTTGCAGCAGTTTTGTGTGAGTGATCGTTGTATTGGGATGCGTGACGAGGTAGTGAAGGAGATCGAATTCCTTCGGCGTGAAGCGAACGTCTTTGCCGTCGACCGTTACGTGGCGTGATTCGGAATTGATTTCGATGTTTCCGAACCGGATGATCGGCGGTGCGTTGGTGGTGAGGTAAGGAACCCGGCGAAGAGAGGCGCGAATGCGAGCAAGCAGCTCAGGCATACCGAAAGGCTTGGTGATGTAGTCATCGGCTCCTGCGTCGAGCGCGGCGACTTTGTCCGTTTCACCGCCGCGGACCGTCAGCATGATGATGGCTACATCGGAAGCCCGACGGAGTTCAGCGCAAGCTTCGAGGCCACTCATTCCGGGCATGTTGACGTCGAGGAGAATCAGATCGAAGCGCTCTTCGCGAACCTTGTCGAAGGCCTGGTCGGCTGATCGCGCTTCGGCGACACTAAAGGCCGCCGAGGAGAGCGCGGTTTTCAGAACCCGTCGAATTTGAGGCTCGTCGTCGACGATCAGAATCTTGGCTTTCGTCACTGGTGTGCGTTGAGCCCTTCTAATTCCGAAGGAGTTGCGATCGGAAGCGTGACGATGAAGGTTGCGCCCCGGCCGGCGGAGAAGTTGAGCGCCACGGAACCTCCTTGCGATTCAATAATTTCGCGAGTGATGCTGAGGCCGAGGCCCGTTCCGGGAACACGCGTGCGGACGCTGGGCGCGCGATAGAACTTGTCGAATATTTTATTTTCCTCGCCGGGCGAGATGCCGGGTCCGCGATCCTCAATGGTGATCACGACGAAGTTGTTTTCGCTACGCGTATCGATGGTGATGGCCGAGCCAGCGGGCGAATACTTCAAGGCGTTGTTGAGGATCTGCCGAATTGCCAGTTCCGTCATGATGTTGTCGACGTGAACAAGCGGAAGGCTGGGTGCGGTATGCACTTTCAGTTCTCGTGAATCGAGCAGGGCGCGCAGGTTCTCGGTTGCGGAACAGACGATTTCGGCAGTAGAGTAGACGCCTCGCTTCAGCGAGATGGGGGCGGAGCCTATCCGTGCCAAATCGATCGAATCGCTCACCAGGCGGGTCATGCGGTCCGCTTCTTCATCGATGACTGTGACCAGTTCGCGCTGATCAGCGCGGTCGAGAGGCGAAGCAAGAATTGTTGTGGTGGCTGCCTTGACTGATGTGAGCGGAGTTTTGAATTCGTGGGCGAGTGCATCGAGGAGGGTAGCCTTCAGTCGTTCGCTCTCGCGGCCGGCTTCCATCCGCGCCCGAATCTCCTGGGCGTGCGTGCGTTCCATCGCAATGGCGACGAGTTGCGCGATGGATTGCATCGCCACTTCGGATGGAATGGTAGGTCCTGCGATTCCGAGACTTCCGAGCGAAGAAGAACCCAGTTTGAGAGGGACGACCAAGGCCGAGCCTGAGGAATTTGTCCAGGATTCGCCGCATTCCGAGACCGTTTTGAGGGTTGAAGGCTCGAACCCGGATGGCTGTTCGGCAGACGTGGCAATCACGTTGGCAGCCCGATCGTAAAACGAAGCCTCCGTGACATCGAAGCACTGGAATAGCTGCTTCAAAACCTGCTGAGCAAATGGCAAACCTTCCTCGCCCAGCATAAGTGCCCGGCTGAAGCGGTACATGCGTTCGAGTTCCTCTTGACGCGCACGTGCCTCTTCAGCTCTGTCGCGGGCACTCGCCGAAAGCTGGCTGGCGGTTACGGCGGTGACCAGGAAGGCAAGCAGCGCGACCCAGTTCTGAGGGTCGGCGATAGTGAAGGTGCCGATTGGCGGAAGAAAGAAGAAATTGTAGGCAGCAACGCTCAAGATCGAAGCCGCTATCGCTTCGCTTAAGCGGGCTCGGGTGGCAATTCCGAGAATCAGTACAAGAAAGGTAAAGCCCGCTGTGGCGCTGTTCACGTGCGACGCACGCGCGAGGGCCGTGACGAGAGCCACCGCTGCAAACACTCCAGAGAAGCGCAGCAGGACTCGCGCAAATTCTGCTAAACGGGGACTCGTGTTTTTACCTTCCGCGCCCAGAATACGCTATTCCGCGCATCCCCGTTAGTCTTTCGGGAACTGACGGTCTAGGGCGAGATTTATCGCGAGAACATTGACTCGTGGCTCACCTAAGATGCCGAAATCGCGGTCGATCGTTTGAGAACGGACGAGCTTCTGGACATCTTCTTCGGCGCCGGCCCGCGCCTGGGCGACGCGCGCGATCTGTGCCCGGGCATTGGCGACGCTGATCTCAGGGTCGAGCCCGCTCCCGGACGCGGTGAGCGCATCCGCGGGAATGGGACCGGTGAAATAGGGGTTTTCTTTGCGGAACTGAACGGCGGAAGCTTTCACGCGATCGTATAGTTTTTGGCTGGTTGGGCCGAGGTTTGATCCACCGGAAGCGGTGGGATCGTACCCATCCGTGCCGGCTGCGGACGGCCTGGGATGGAAGTATTCGGGACGACTGAAGCTTTGACCAATAAGGGCGGAGCCGAGGATCGCGCCGTCCTTTCGCACCAAGCTGCCGCTGGCCTTGTCGCGGAACAGGACCTGGCAAAGTCCCGTGACGATGCCGGGATAAAGCAGGCCAGTGAGGACCGTCAGGAGAATGGTGGCCCGTAGAGCGGGCAGAAGCTGGTGTGTCATCTTGTGTGCCTCCTTATGCCAGATGTAGCGACACGAGCAACTGGTCCAGAAGCCAGATGCCCGGGAACGGGACTATAATGCCGCCCACCCCGTAGATCAAGATGTTTCTGCGTAGCAGTTCCGCCGCGCCAAGCGGACGATACCTGACGCCGCGAAGAGCGAGAGGAACCAGGGCGATGATGATCAAGGCGTTGAAGATGACTGCCGCAAGAACCGCGCTCTCCGGCGTGTGCAAGTGCATGATGTTGAGATGGCCGAGCGCGGGGTAAGTGGCCATAAACATCGCGGGGATAATGGCGAAGTATTTCGCTACGTCATTTGCAATGGAGAACGTCGTCAGTGCACCACGGGTGATCAGGAGTTGCTTGCCGATAGCCACGATTTCGATGAGCTTGGTCGGGTTGCTATCCAGATCGACCATGTTGCCGGCTTCTTTTGCGGCCATGGTGCCTGTGTTCATAGCGACGCCCACATCGGCTTGTGCGAGAGCGGGAGCGTCGTTCGTACCGTCACCTGTCATCGCGACCAACCGGCCTTCCGCTTGTTCCTTCTTTATATAAGCGAGCTTGTCCGCGGGCGTTGCTTGCGCGAGGAAATCGTCAACGCCGGCTTCAGTTGCGATGGCGGCAGCGGTCAGCGGGTTGTCGCCCGTGATCATGACGGAGCGAATGCCCATGCGACGCAGCTGATGCATACGCTCCGCCATGCCACCTTTGACAATATCTTTCAAATGAATGACGCCAAGCGCACGAAAGGTATCCGCGACGGCCAACGGTGTACCACCGGAGCGAGCGATGCGCTCCGCCGTGTGATCAAAACCCTTCGGAATGTTTCCGCCGTTTTCGCGAACGAAATTGGCGATCGCCGCACTGGCGCCTTTACGGAGCAGGCGGCCATCGATATCGACTCCGCTCATGCGGGTGTAAGCGGAGAACGGGATGAAGTTCGCCTCGCCGTGAGCCACGGTCCTGCCCCGTAATCCGTACTTCTCCTTGGCAAGGACGACAACCGAGCGGCCCTCAGGCGTTTCGTCGGCAAGGCTCGATAGCTGCGCGGCGTCCGCGAGTTCTTCTTCCGTGACTCCAAAGAACGGAATGAACTCGACGGCTTCACGATTGCCGAGCGTGATGGTGCCGGTTTTATCCAAAAGCAGAGTATTGACATCTCCAGACGCTTCCACAGCCTTGCCGCTCATTGCCAGAACGTTATCCTGCATCACACGGTCCATGCCGGCGATGCCGATCGCGGAGAGCAGGCCGCCAATGGTTGTTGGAATAAGACAGACAAGCAGAGAGACGAGAACGGCGACAGTTGGAACAGAGCCTCCCCCCTCGGACGCGACCGCGTATATCGCGAACGGATGTAGAGTTGCGACAGCGAGGAGAAAGATGAGTGTCAACCCGGCGATCAGGATGTTGAGCGCGATTTCGTTTGGCGTCTTCTGGCGCTGCGCACCTTCTACAAGCGCAATCATGCGATCCAGGAAAGTTTCTCCTGGATTGGACGTGATGCGGATCCGGATTTGATCTGAAAGCACTTTCGTTCCGCCGGTTACCGCGCTGCGATCTCCGCCCGATTCGCGAATGACAGGCGCGCTTTCGCCGGTGATGACGGATTCGTCAATGGTAGCGATCCCTTCAATGACCTCGCCATCACCGGGAATGAGATCGCCGGCGTCAGCAATTACCACGTCTCCCGAACGAAGCTGGGAAGCGGAGACACGTTCCACCGATCCGTTTACAATGCGCTTGGCGAGGGCATCCGTTTTTGTCTTGCGGAGCGTGTCGGCCTGAGCTTTCCCTCGCGCTTCGGCCATGGCTTCGGCAAAGTTTGCAAAGAGTACGGTGAACCAAAGCCAAAGAGCAATCTGAAACTCGAACCCTAGATGGGGAGCACCGATCGCGACGTCGCGAAATAGGAAAATCGTGACCAGCGCCGCGCCGACCTCCACGACAAAGATGACTGGGTTTTTCAGCAGCGTTTTTGGATTTAGCTTTGCGAACGAGTCACGAGTGGCGCGCCTCACGATCTCGGGGTCAAAGAGTGGACGCGAACGGCTTAACTTCTGCGGCAGGAGCGAACCAATTGCCGGAGAACTCGGCGGCTCGGCTGCGGGTACAAGTGGCTCAACAACAGTTGACATGATTTAGCTCCAGATGCTCATGAGTAAAGAGGAGAAGAGCTTACCCTCGCGCATGAGGAAGTGCTCGACGATGGGACCTAATGCCAGGGCAGGGAAGAACGTCAGAGCCCCGACCAGGATCACGGTTCCGACCAGCAGACCGACGAACAAAGGCCCGTGAGTAGGCAAAGTGCCAGAGGTGGTCGGGATCTTACGCTTAGCCGCCAAGCTTCCCGCGGCCGCCAGAAGCGGAAGCAAAAAGAAGAAACGCCCGATGCCCATCGCCAAGCCAAGCGTGAGGTTGTACCAGGGCGTATTGGCATTCAGGCCAGCGAACGCGCTGCCGTTGTTACCGGTTCCGCTTGAAAAGGCGTAGAGGTCTTCGCTGAAGCCGTGCGCGCCGCTATTGTTGAAGTTCGCGGTTGCCGCACCGGGCGGATTCCAATAGCTTTGTGGGACGGGCTGTCCCTTCGCATCTTTACCCGGATCTTCGAAGTGAACGACAGCGGAAATAGATGAGAAGACCAGGATGCTGGCGGCCGTGGAGATCAGCGCCAGCATGGCCATCTTGACTTCTTTCCCTTCGATCTTTTTGCCGACGTACTCGGGCGTGCGGCCCACCATGAGGCCAGCGATAAAGACGGCCACGATCGCGTAGAGCAGGATTCCATAGAGTCCCGAGCCCACGCCTCCGAAGATCACCTCGCCCGTCTGGATGTTGAAGAGGGGAACCAAGCCTCCCAGGGGCGTGAAGCTGTCATGCATACTGTTCACGGCTCCACAGCTTGCGTCGGTGGTTACGGTGGCAAACAGGGAAGACGAGGCGATTCCGAACCGCGTCTCCTTGCCTTCCATGTTGCCCCCTGGCTGAGTCGCGGTCGCGTGGTTTTCAAGGCCCAGCTTGGCAAAAGCCGGATTTCCGTTGGCCTCCGCCCAGTAACAGAAGAATGCTCCGGCCAAGAACATGGCGGAGCACGCGCTAAACACTGCCCATCCCTGATGCCGGTCGCCAATCATGACGCCAAACGTATAGGTCAGGCCCGCCGGAATGATGAAAATGAGAATGATTTGGAAGAAGTTGGTCAGAGCGTTGGGGTTCTCGAACGGGTGAGCGGAATTGGCATTGAAGAAGCCGCCCCCGTTTGTGCCCAGCATTTTGATGGCTTCCTGCGAAGCGACGGGCCCTTGCGCAATGACTTGCTTCACGCCTTCGAGCGTCGTCGCGACCGTATAGGGTTCGAAGTTTTGAATTACTCCTTGAGAGCAAAGGAACAGAGCAGCAAGGAGCGAGCCGGGAAGAAGAATGTAAACCGTTCCACGGATTAGATCGACCCAGAAGTTGCCGATACTGTTTACGCTTTGGCGGGCGAAACCTCGTATCAGTGCAATCGCAACAGCCATGCCTGCGGCAGCGGACCCGAAATTCTGAACCGTGAGCGCCGCCATCTGAACGAAGTAACTGAGCGTACTTTCTCCCGAGTAAGCTTGCCAATTTGTGTTTGTGGGAAAGCTGATAGCTGTGTTGAATGCAAGGTCGGACGCAACGTTTGTGCCGTTGAATCCTTGTGGATTGAACGGAAGGAATCCTTGCAAGCGTTGGAAGAGATACACGAAAAGGAAGCTGAAGACGCTAAACGCGAGAAGAGAGGCGGCGTATTGTGTCCAGCGCTGCTCCGCTTCTTCGTTTACGCCGATCGCTTTGTAACAGAGGACCTCGACTGGTCGGCACAGAAAGTGAAGGAATGTCTTCTTTCCCTCGAAAAGCCGCGCCATGAAGGCGCCCATCGGCTTCGTAAGTACGAGGATAATCGAGAAAAAAGCCACAATCTGCAGAATTCCAGGGGCTGTCATTTTGATCTCTCCAAAGACCGTGCGCTTAGAACTTTTCCGGCTTGAGTAAGGCGTAAAGAAGATAGACGAACAGCAGAATGACTGCCACGCCACCGACGATGTGATCCATAAAGAGCGGTTTCTCCCGATCCTTACAGGCGGTCACATGCTTTGGTGAAGACCCAGCACGCAACAAAAAAGGCGATAGCCACCAGAACGTAAAGGATGTCGGTCATATAGCTGCGGGCTCACCTTATTGGCCCGACAATTCGAAGTTAAGATCCTGGACCTAAAGGCGGGCTTAAGGAGAGAAATAAATCCTCGAATGAAGTGGCGCGCAGACGTGAGAACCGCGCAACCGTTATGCTGAGTGCCGCTCAAATCTGCGAAGGGGTTCGAGGCTGATGGCACAATTCACGGCAGGAAACTTTGGATTGTGCGGCGGTGTCTTTCGTTTCAGTTGCGTAATGAAGCTAAGACGCCGGTCAATGTTAGTTAAGCGTTGTCGTCTCCTATTGCTCTCGGTTGTTTCGGGCTTGTGTTCCTTTTACGCAAGCGTTTCACATGCCGCTTCTGAAACAACGCTCACTTATGAAGACCGGGAAGCATACCGGGTGTACGCAGCTATCCTGCACGAGAACCGGGCATACAATCAGGCCGATTCCGTGATCATCAGACAGAGAACGCTTGATCCTCGCAGCTTGCAGCGCAAAATTGTCTCGAGAACGACCCACGCTACGGAGCACTGGTCTTGCCGGCCTTAGCCGAATACAGGCGAGTCAATCGGTCCAGACGAGACTTGTCCAGGCTATTCACGCTCGACAAGCCTTATAGGCTCGTTCCCGAAACGGAGTTTGCAGGTGAGTTCTGGTGAGCTGACTCTGAACTCGGTCGGTATAGCCGCGATGATCCGAACTTCCCAGGAGTCATTGAGCTATCCAGCGTTGGCTTCAACCGCACGAGAACCGTTGCCGTCGCGTCTATGAATTACAACTGTGGAGGTCTGTGCAGTGGCGGCAGTATGAGGGTCCTGCGAAAGGAACGGGGACAATGGCGGCCGATTCCGGGATTGGGGTATATCTGGAAGAGTTGATCGATCCCGTACCGCGGTCCAAGGAAATGCAATCGAGCATGCCAACATTTGCGTTCAGGGTGTGAAGATCTAAGAGAGATTAATCGCTGACCGTGATTGATCGCATCCGGGCACGGAGCTTCGTTCTTTGCGGCCCACCAGATGCCATTGTGGGCCTGTCGTTTTGGGGCTGGCGAGCGCCCATTCGCCGTAAGCTCGGAATGGACTCAATCCGGGCTTCGATCCCGCCCCACAACTCCGGCAACTTAAAAACAAATAGCGTAGAGGAGGGCAAAACTAGCCCTTCTGTTTCGACCGAGCGGCGGCCTCGTCTTGGGACTAACTCAGCAGCGAAATCTTCAGAACACGCGCTCCCAACAGCGATACATCACAAATCCGAATACAAGCGCAGCTACGGCCCCGGAGACGACACGAACGAGCGTACCTTGAATCATGGTCGGCTTATCGGCGCGACGCTCGCCCGCCGCAAGGTCTCATTGGTCTGAACGGTACTACGGATTTATCGGATGGCGGATCGGAAATGCGAGTACTACGCACCGGATCCCTTGCGCGTCATTGGTGCGATTCTTACACGGGAGCTTCGTTTGTTTGCCTTCGGAGAAGTGTCCCTGGAGTATGCGGGCGGGCAGGCGAGGTCATCGTCCATGGGCCGGGTGAGACGTATTGGGTGTTCGCCCGGAAAATCGCTCCGGCATTGCTTCTGTTGACCAGTACTATTCATCGGCCTTTTACGTTTCCATTGTTAGCCTCTGTTATGCGCTGGGCTTTCTTCTGTATCCATAGAAGAAGCAGATTCTGACCCATCGGGGACGCCGCCTGACAAGGAGACCTCAAGAACCTCCTTTCGGTAACGCGTAACCAAATACATGCGTGCGGATCATAACGAGCAGGGCCGGGCGATGCAAAATCTGGTAAATCCGAAGTATTCCGAGCCTTCCATCTCAAGTCTCGGCAGCTTGAAAAACGTACTCGCTCGACTGTCCAGTCCCAGTTCCCACTCGCTGATCGAGAATGTCTTCCTTCGCCTGCTCGGGTTGACGTACCTGGCTGCGTTTGGATCGCTTTTGCCGCAAGTCATCCCGCTGCTCGGGTCCGATGGTATCGAGCCCGCGAAGAGATTCCTGGATTCGTTTAGGCCAGAGATGGCGCCTTCGCTCGTGTTTTCGATCCCAACCTTTTTTTGGATCTCCGCAGCCGATGGGGCGCTCCGGGCGGCTTGCATTGTCGGGTGTGTAGCTTCCGTTTTGCTCGTTGTTCGCTGGCAATCCCGTTTTGCCGCCGCAATCTGTTGGGTGCTTTACCTTTCCCTGGTCTCCGTGGGCGCTCCCTTCCTCAATTTTCAATGGGACGCCCTGCTGTTGGAAGCAGGCTTCCTTGCGCTCTTTTCCGGTTCGCCGATACTGATTTGGGCCTATCGTCTCCTTCTCTTCCGATTGATGTTCGAATCGGGAATCGTAAAGCTTACGTCCGGTGATCCCAACTGGCGCAACCTGCATGCGTTGCGCTTTCACTTCATGACGCAGCCCTTACCGAATCCTCTGGCATATTACGCATACCGCCTGCCCGCTTCCGTCCTGGACGCCTTTACTGCTGCGACGTTCGCGATCGAGCTCTTTGTGCCTTTTTTGCTCTTCTGCCCTAAGCGGGTTCGCTATGCGGGCGTCAGCTTGTTGATGCTGCTGCAACTAAGCATCATTCTGACGGGCAACTATGCCTTCTTCAATTTGCTGACAGTCGCGATCTGTTTATGGGGTTTGGACGACTCCGTGTTCGAGCCGGTGCGTAGGTCGTTGCAGGCAAAATTTCCCGGTAGCGAAACTCTCGGATTCGCCAGCGGGCGCCTGAGGCTCGCAGGAAGTTTTGCTCTCCTCTTCCTGATCTCAGCCGGCGTGTTGCAGGTCATTCAGAGTGTGGATAGAACATGGGTCGGTACACTGAACGCGCACTTGCGATGGATCGCCCCTTTCGAGATGGTCAACAGCTACGGCCTGTTTGCCGTAATGACAACGACGCGTCCCGAGATCATTCTGCAAGGGTCGGACGACCAGGTTCACTGGCTCGATTACAGCTTTCCGTATAAGCCGGGCGAGCCGCATCGCGGTTTGCCGTGGATAGCTCCGTATCAACCGCGCCTCGACTGGCAGATGTGGTTCGCGGCGTTGGGCGATATCAACGAGAACACCTGGGTGGGCAATCTGATGTATCGCATCATGACTGGCGATCCTGCGCCGGCGAAGTTGCTCGAGCCCAGTCCGTTCTCGAGGCCTCCGCACTATATGCGGGCGCTCCTATACGACTATCGCTTCACCACGCCTGAACTACGAAGACGTACGGGCGCGGTATGGGAGCGAACTCTGATCCGTACGTGGTTCGGCCCTGTTTCGTTAACGGGACGGTGACCGGCGGATGCCGCCGTTTTCCGCTTCGTCACAATGGATGGATATGCAATATCGGCCATTAGGACGAACCGGATGGAACGTTTCGGAAATCAGCTTCGGTGCTTGGGCAATCGGAGGTTCGTGGGGCAACGTGGATGACAACGAATCCATGGCTGCCCTGCACGCGGCGATTGACGCTGGCGTGAACTTCATCGACACGGCGGATGTCTACGGAATGGGCCGTAGCGAGCGCCTGATTGCCCGGCTTAGGGGTGAGCGCCGCGAAGAGATCATCGTCGCGACCAAAGCGGGACGTCGACTGCCGTCACAAATGCTGGAAGGATACACGGCGGAAAACCTTGAGGCCTGGGTCAACGACAGTCTGCGGAATCTGAAGACGGAGGCGCTTGATTTACTTCAATTGCACTGTCCTCCGACGGGTCTGTTCTACCATCCGGAGGTTTTCGGGTATCTGGACAACCTTGTCCAGAAAGGCAAAATCCGCCACTACGGCGTGAGTGTTGAACGTGTCGAAGAAGCACTAAAGGCGATTGAATTTCCCGGCGTGAAAACCGTCCAGATTATCTTCAATTGTTTTCGTCAACGGCCGGCTGAAATCTTCTTTCCACAAGCAGAACGGAAGAAGATTGGAATACTCGCTCGCGTGCCCCTTGCCAGCGGGTTGCTGACGGGCAAGCTGCGCAAAGACTCACAATTCTCCTCGGACGACCATCGCAATTTCAATCGCCAAGGTCAGGTGTTTGACCAGGGAGAAACCTTCTCGGGAGTCGATTACGACACGGCTCTGGATGCAGTGGAACAATTAAAAACGCTGGTCCCGACGGGCATGAGCTTGACTCAGTTTGCACTGAAATGGATACTCTCCTTTTCGGCAGTGAGTTGCGCCATTCCTGGAGGCAAAACTCCAGAACAAGTCAGGGACAATTGCCGGGCCTCCGACCTTCCTTCCCTCCCTTCCGCGGCGTTGGAAGGCGTAAGCCGGGTCTACCGTGAACGTATCGCTCCCCTGGTTCATCAGCGCTGGTAAAGCGTTATACTAGCGCCGAAGTTATGAGCATCAGCCAAACCTTACTGCCTGAATACGATCTCGAGATGGAGAACACTCGGAAATTGCTGGCCGCCGTCCCCGATGGCAAGTGGGACTGGAAGCCGCACCCAAAATCCATGTCTCTAGGCCAGCTTGCGGGACACATCGCCGATATGACTTCCTGGGCCGTAGACACGCTTGAGAAGGATTCGCTGGTGCTCGGCCCGGAAGATTACAAGCCGTACATCCCTCAATCTGTTGACAATTTGGTTTCGACATTCGAGGAGAACCGGGCAAAAGCCCGGGCGGCGATCGTCAAGGCTTCCGATGCGGATATGGCTCACGTCTGGAGCATGATCTGGGGAGGGCAAAAGGTGATCGAGATGCCTCGCGTCGCTGTCCTCCGCGGAATGGTGATGAACCACATCATTCACCATCGAGGCCAGCTGACGGTCTTTCTGCGTTTGCTGGACGCCAGAGTTCCCGGCTTGTACGGGCCGAGCGCCGATGAGATGCCCGGCGCCTAGTACGCCAGCCCGGGGAACGTTACGAAAAAGCCGGCTCTCCGAGTTCGTTCGGTTCGCCGACGGCAAACTCCGCGAGCCGAGCTCGGATCGACTGGGGAGCATCGGCCAGCACTTCACAGTAATCTTCGCCATAGCGCTCACTGAGAACGGCGGCGCGTTCGTGCAACAGGTTCAGAGCCCGTCCTTCACCAAGCGGAAGCCGGAAAAGTTGGCGCGCTACCGGATCTTGGGCGAGGCTCCGGTCAATGACCGCCAGAAGTTCTGGGATACCGGCGCCCGTTTTGCCGGAGATCAGGACGCCGGGCGTTTCATTCTGCCGCGCGGTTTCGCCAAGAAGGCGATGAGTCAAAGTCGGAAGGTCGTGCTCGAGTTGACCGCTTTCGAGGCGATCGCTTTTGTTCAGGACCAGGATTTGAGGA
>JBJMGJ010000162.1:0-4859 GCA_045807965.1 Bryobacteraceae bacterium
GCCGTCGATAGACCGGAAGAGTCCCTTGTTGGTGGCGACGATGAGAACGTTAGGCGCGGGTATCACCATCCGCACAATTTCGCTCCCGACAAATTGGGCAGCCGCGACTTGGAGCCACGTGTCGCCGGCATCGAGGGAACGATAGATACCTGCGCCCCGGAGTTGTTGTGCGCCACCGTCGAAGTTGTTACCCGTGCCAACGTAGACGATCTGATGATCGACCGGGTCCATGGCGAGTGCGCCCATGGAGAGCGAGGGCATGAAATCAGTGCGGGTTTGCCACGATGCGCCACCATCGACTGACTTCCAGACACCGCCATTGTTGGTGGCGATGAGAATAGTTTGGTCCGATGCACCGCCCGGGTCGATGAGGATGTCAACCACTTCTCCGGAATCAGGGCCGCTCCCCTGGAAGTTCTGTTCGGCATCAATGCGGAGGGGCTGAGGACCGATGCCGACCCAACTGACACCGACGAAGCGAGTGGGTGCGGGCGCACCAGGAGGCGCAGGAACTTCCTCCCGCGTCACTTCTTTCATGCGCAACAGGCGCAGAGTATTGGTGTACCAGATGTCGGGGCGATCGGCGCCCGTGGCGTCGTTACGGCGCCTGCGATAGTGACGCCAGCGATCGCGCAGATTATCGGTCAGCATGAGGCCCCCAGTTGCGTCGGATAACTCATGACGAAAGCCCCAGGGCTGTCAGGAACGCTGTGCTGCCCTGCGTGAGAGGCCCGGAGTTGCCGGACTTGAACTTGTGGTAACTGGTGAACAGCGACGACGCAACGTCTAACGGTGGACCGGAGGATCCGAACTTCTGGGAAACGATCTGCGCCGCGTACGTGTTAGCCGAATCCTGATCGGATTTCGAATCGGCAACGGCCAAATAGTTGTTTGCATTCGTCCGCATGTCGGTAACCGCCTGCTGCGATTGCGTGGTACGGGCCTTGTCGGCATCGGTCTGCTGCTGTTTGCGCTCCTGATCCGCGGCTTTCTGCGAGTCGGCCCGGGCTTTCAGGATGTCGCCGGCTTTGTTCAAGCCTTCGCTCGCGAGGCTCTGCGCCTTGGCAAGGGCGTCGGCGCGCGCTTTCTCCGCCGTGTCAAGGGTCTTGCCTTGCAACGTGGCGAGTTGGTCCATGCCTGTGATGTTGGGCAGATCTTTGGTGTTCTGGCCGGCGATAAGTGCCTGGAGAGCGGCGTTGGCGTCGGCCGGTGGAGCGTTGATATTGTTGATCAACGACGGCAGCCCGGTCAGCGTGCTGGGCGCAGTGGCGCCAATCAAACTGGATCCCTTATTCAACGTGGAGCCTGCGATATCGGCCGCTTGAGCGATGGGCGAATCTTGCCAATTCCAGAACCGGGTAAGGTCGATCTTTTCGGCCGACGGACAGGAACCAAGGACAGCTTCTCCGAGGACGCCGCGAGTCGGCAAGGCAATCTGAGACACCGGCGGCGAAAAGCCTGCGCGATGGAATTGCGTCAACGCATTTTGAACTTCGGCCGTTGTGAACGGGCGGCGCGCCTCCTGCCGGTCTGTGATGGTGAGTTGTGTGGCTACTTCGGCGGGAATGTTAAACGGCATGATCATGGCATTGCCGTAGAATCCCAATACCTGGTTTGCGACGCAGTTCAGCAGCGGGACGTGTTGGGTAGGATCAGGCACGCCATCCGCGGGAACACCGATCGTGAAGCCTTCGAGCATGATGGCCCGTTCTTCGGGCGTAAGCGACATCCAGACCGAGCGCGAATAGGTGACGGTGTTGCGGACCACGTGCTGTGTCATCTCTTCAATGCGCAGCAGTTGATTGAATTTGAGCAGTGGATTTACGGCTTGCGCCGCGATGGGATAGCCGTCGGCCGGGAGCGGAAAACGTTCCGCGCTGCCGATGAATCCGGAGGCATAGGTTTCCGCCGGTGGGCCGATAATTCCGGCGGAGAAGCCCCAAATAGAAGGGCCACCCAAGGTCTGCTCGAGTTCAGAAGGCGACAGGGTGACGCCATTGAGCTCGTCGTTGACTCGGTCGGAAAGCAAGGAAAAGAACGGACCCGAGTACTGGAGATTTCCGCCTGAGAAAAGCTGTTGGACGGGATCGGTCGTGGATGGTGCCAGTTGGTAGCGAAGCGTGCGAAAGCTACGGCGCAATTCAAATCCGACCACGTCATCCGGGTTGACGGAGGAGGGAAGCGTGATGTTCGCCGTCAGTGTGATATTTTGATCGGCGCCGCGACGGCGCAACAGTTCGGCTACGAGTTCGGTTTTCGATTTGAAGGCGTGGCTAAGATCCGAGACGGTGTCTGGCAGCGGAGGGACCGTGCCATTCAGACGGACGGGCCCCAAACGTGTGGCGCGGCGGGTCAGCACGGTAAGGTAGACATCTTCGAACGGCAGAAAGGAGCCGGTGAGCGAAAGGTTCACGATGTCTTCGGTGGCGGAGGAAAAGCTGGGCACCGCGCGGGGATTCGAGGCGAATTCTTCGAGAACGCTGAGACCCTGGCGATATTGAAACGGAATCCAACGGCGCAAAACGTCGGCGTGTTTCAATACCGGCCCGTAGCGGTAGAGAATCTGGGCGCGTGTCGCAACATCTGATTCGACCAGCGTGTAGGAGACGCCGGGCGGCAGAAAACGCACAACTTCCAGAGGGACGAAGCAAACCAGCGTGACACCGTCGACTGCGGAGCTGATCGAGAAATGCCGCAGGACCTCCCAATACTGCATGGTGAGGGCGTGGATGCGGTTGTTATTGGTAATGACCTTAGTCGTCACCTGCTCAACGTCGGACGCGGTGGACAGACGCATACCTGTGCGCTGGGCATGGCGACGGGCCGCGGCTTCGCGTTCAACGGAACTATGGGCTTGTGAAGAAGCGGTAGATACATAGTCTCTCGTGCCATCGAGCGAATTGGAGGACGAACCGCTGGAACTGCTGGATCCGCCGCCGCCACCGGCGCCGATTCCCAACAGCACCGGACCGATGGCTGCTCCAATGCCGCCGGCCACGCCCCAGGACGAAGAGTCGGCGTGCGTATTGAAAGAACTTGAGCCGCGAACGCTTTCGGCAAAGGCAGAGTTGAATACGGCCTGTGTGGACGAATCGGATGTCTGGCTGGCGCGTTGCTGCTCGTCATAGTCGAGCGATTCGAATTCGACGGTGCTTAACGTTTGCGTCTGTTCAAAAATGGCAACACGCTGCTGTTCACCTGGCGCAAGAGGGAGTGAATACACCAGATCGCCGAGAGACAGACCTTCAAAGTTCCACCGTTGGGCAAGATGAAGGACATAGCCGAGTCCCAGCGTACCCGCCATCGGTACGGTTTCCGCAGGCGAGATGGCTCCATTTTCGAGGCCGTCGATGCGGTCGCGAAAACCGTCGACGCTGATGGGCTGGTCTACCGGAACGCGCTCGCTGAAGCTCCGTTCAGTGCCCTCAATCTCACCCCAGATCTTGTTGCGCAGCGGAGAGACGTAGAAGTTCCGCGCGTCGCCCCGCCGGAACACCAAGGTTTCCGTGAGGATACTGGTGCGAGGTTCAACCAGGCGAATCAGGATCGAGTACGGGTAGCGTTCCATTGGCAGATCGTGTTGAAACGAAATGCCACAGTCTCCCTCGCCGATCGTCACTCGAATGGGGTTCGATTCAGTGCCCGGGCGAGGCTGCCCCGGCAATGCCAGGTTGAGCCCGCTGACAAGATCGATTAGTGACGCGATGATGCTTTGCGGCAGTGGCTGCAGCGCAAGCCGCAGGTTGACGATGCCGAGAATACCGAGCGTCTGAAACTGGCTGGCCGTGAATGCGCGTGTTTCGGAGCCGTTGCCGCCGCGAAACTGAATCGTAACCTGGGTTGTGTCCGATAAAGCGGCCGAGGGCAGGCCGCGTAGAATAAACTGCCCGGTTTCGTCAGTTATGACCGTCTGCGAGGCTGGGATGAAGGCGTTCCTGGCGTCGGTGAACGGTAGTACGCTGATGGCGATCGAGGCGGCAGGCTTAGCGTCCGGAAGTAAGACAGCACCTGAAAGGGAACCGGGTAGCTGATGCTCTTGCGGCGGGAACAGGACCTGTTTGGAAAAATCGTCGCGAAGCTTTGTAAGCCCAGTGTAAAAATGCGAAGCCGACAAAACCTGGATTTGGGCGACCAAATCCAGTTGAGCTTTTGTAACACTAGCGACCCAATCCTGTGTTGGCAGGACGCGTCGAGCATCAGCGGGAATGCGCTCACTGACTGCTCGGGTTGTTTTAGCTGCTTCTTCTTCGCCAGGTTTCGGTCCGGTCTTCTTTTTGGAAGCCATGATGTGCCGTATCGAATAAACAGGATGAATGTTAATGTCGCCGCGGAAGAGCGCGTTGGATGAGAAGCACTATGCCAACCGCGAGGAAGGGTACCAGCAGAAAGAGGGTTTCCGTGGTGCCACTGCCACCGTCCGGAGACAGGTGGCAGAACCGCTCAATGAAGTCCATGCAGCGCGAACCTCCGTTTCAGTAAAGGATCACTTTCGCACTCAACCCCTGCTTAAGCTTCGGCTAGTATATACGCATCACCAGGAATGAGCAAGAGTGAATTGTATGTTCTGTCGTTAGCACGGTAAATGTCCGGCGTAATTAGCACGGTATTTGTCCGCTTTGAAGGAGAGCGGCTGGAGACGCTAGGGTTTGGGAACAGACCGAGCGATCTCCGCCGCGGAACTGGAGCGGATGATGAAAGTGCAAGACGTGATCTTGAAAGCCATGGCGAAAAAGATCACCTGGCTGGAAGCGGCCGAGATTATCGGAGTTTGTGACCGGACGATGCGTCGGATGCGCAAGCAATACAAAGAATTCGGCTACAACGGATTATTCGATCAGCGGCGGCGGAAACGAACGTAC
>JBJMGJ010000163.1:0-6074 GCA_045807965.1 Bryobacteraceae bacterium
CTGAGCGTTTGAAGCGAGGGGAACGCGTTATCGCCGATTCGTGTCCGGAAGCCACAGTTCTGTTTGCTGATATCGTAGGTTTCACTGATCTGAGCACGCGGATCAGCGCCACGGAACTGGTCGAGCTGCTGAGCGGGTTGATGTCGGACTTCGACCGGCTCGCCCAGGAGCATGGAGTCGAGAAGATTAAGACAATCGGGGATGCGTATATGGCGGTTGCGGGACTGCCAGAATGGCGGCCCGATCACGCTCAGGCGGCCGTCCGCCTCGCTCTCGATATGCTCGACGCTGCTGCGCGTCGTAAGACACGTGGTGGAAAATCCCTGCGGCTTCGTATCGGGATCAACTCCGGGCCTGTGATCGCGGGTGTGATTGGAATTCATAAGTTCGCGTATGACTTATGGGGCGATACGGTCAATGTGGCGTCCCGAATGCAAAGTCATAGCGAGCCCGGCCGCATCCAAGTCACAGAAGCAACGCACAGCCTCCTAGGCGAGGAGTATGAATTCGAATCACGCGGCACGCTGGACATTAAGGGAAGAGGTGCTATGTCAACGTACTTCATCGCGCTTGACAGCGAAGACGGGGGCGCCGTAGACGAAAGGCTGCAATACGCGGCTGCCTAACAATCGCTTGGCATCCCGGGCACCGCACCCTGTGGTGCTAGAGGAGAATTACAATCGGAAACGACGCAGGAGTCCTCGTGGGGGACCCTGATCATTAAACCCGCGGAAAGTTCCTAACGTTCCGACGACATGGCCGCCACGGTTCAGCGCAAGCACGGGATGGTTCTGCCCGGATGCCACCCGAAGATTACCGCTCTCGTCGAAATCGATGTTGTCAGGCCGTTGAATAAGATGCTGGGGATCATGACTGAACACGGTGAGGTCGCCGACGGCCTGGCAACCCGTCCGTGAGTTCCAAGATCGTCTAACGTTCTGCTTGTAAATGATGTTGGTGCTCATATTGGCGATGTAAAGCGCCGATCCATCACGTGAAAAGCGATTCCGTTGGCACTGTACGGGAGCTCTGTGACCAGCGGAACATAGTCGTTAGGCGTACCGACCAGCATCTTAAGCTCGGGGCGATTATCGATGAATATCTCCGATTTCCCGGTACTGGGATTCAGCACCGAGATGCGTCCCTCGAAATGCTGCAACAGCCCGGCGCGGTTATCGGATATGTAGATGCGCCCGTCCGGACCCCGCATAATTTGCATTTATGGCACACGTCGGATACCCAGCGCAGATCGAATACTGCATAGATGGCTGGCTTGTCTCGGTTAATGGCAGCGTGTACCTGGTATTCGGTGCCCGACAGTACTTCATTCACGTACAGCTTATTACCCGAGGACTGTGCACCCTAATGGGACCACGGCGAACGGAGTGGGCGTGGCCGTGATCAGACGACCGTGCTGGTCGAACTTATAAATGTAATTTAAATGTAATTCTGGACGTATACGAACGGGGTGAACGATGTTGGCAACTCGAAGGAGTTCGCATAGATGTTCCCCTCCGCGTCGGCGCATACACCTTCGGGATGACCCCGCGCGACGCCATTCAAGCTACTCGCTGGGAGAGTTGCAAATCGATGCACATCTCCATATAAACTGGCTCCTATCGTCTATCATCTTCCCGGCCCCGATCAGCCGCACTGATTATCGCCTCAACGCACACACCTGTGCACAGAAGCAGCGCGAAACGCTTCCCGATACCTGTAACCTCGTGATTTGAGCTTATGCATTTGTAGCGTATCGGACGGCCCGAAAACGTGTCAAGGTGTTGTAAGTAAGGCAGTTCCTACGAAATTTCTTCCTAGTACCTTCGGTAAGGTAGGCGGTCCCGACTAACAAGGGCTGACCTATGGTACTATTTCTGGACCAGAGAGTCCGGCCAGTTACGAGTGGCAGTAATACCGTCGCTAGTTGCACTTTCATCAGGAGAAATTTCACATGTCTAAGATTCTCGTCACAGGTTCCACAGGGACCGTCGGCTCCCGGCTAGTCCGGGAACTGCTGGCTCGGGGGCAATCGGTCCGAGCCCTTGCGCGCAGCCGTGACGCTTCAAGCTTTGATGCTACGGTCGAAGTCGTCACGGGCGATTTCACCGACGTCGCCTCCCTGCGTAAAGCGCTAGAGGGTGTTTCCCGGATGTATCTGCTGGCTGCCGGACAAGATCTCGAGCAGCATGAGGCCAATGCTATCGAAGCGGCGAAGGGTGCAAAGCTCGAACTGCTGGTGAAGCACTCCGTAGCTGGTGCTCAATACAAAGCTACCGACATTCCGCGCTGGCATCGTGCCGGCGAGGAGCGAATCGAAGGGTCCGGTATACCGTACGTCTTTTTACGTCCCGCGTCATTTGACAGTAATGCCCTGTACTGGGCGGACACCATCAAGTCTCATGACACGGTTTACGGGGCGCTGGGCGACGCCGCACTGCCCGTGATCGATCCGGAAGATATCGCGGCCGTTGCGGCTACGGTGCTTACCGCGCCTCCCCAAAGTGGCAAGATCTACGAACTATCCGGGCCCGAATCGCTGACCAGTGAACAGCAGGTGAACATTCTGGCGAGTGCGATAGGACGTCCGCTGAAGTATGTCAATGTTCCCGATGGGGCGGCGCGCGATGCCATGTCAGGCATGGGTATGCCTCCGCGTTACGTCGACGCAATGGTTGGATTGATCCAGACGCTCCGAAGCTTGGGCCGGATTGAGCCGACTGGAGACGTGAAAGCCGTTTTGGGACGCGAACCGCGTTCTTTCCGGCAATGGGCCGACGAAAACGTTGGCGCGTTCGGTCGTTCCCAGGCGAGTCGCGAAGCCGTGCGGGCCTGAGCCCTCGGTCGCCGTCTTTCGCTGCTTCTCCGAGACTTCGCCAGAGAACTATTCGTGTAACCGCGATATTCCAACGACCGAAGTCTCGAAGACGCCGCGGCCCAACATTTTTGCTCAGGTGTGTTTGGGGGAAGGGCATGCCGCGTCGGCGCAAACTCAATCCTGTTCGTCCATTGCTCTCTCGAGTGCAGCAGCATCTTGCGTCGGAATCTTCAGAGCGGCGCTCAGCTATCCCATTCCAATGCCGGGACGGGAGTCGATCTTGTCATACTCCTGGAACGCTTCTGCCCTTGGTCTTTATCTTTCGCCAGAGCGCACCGCGGTGTTGACCGCATCCAAGCGTCAACCCACGAGTTGGCGACGAGAAAAGGGCCGGACAAAATATTCAACCGCGAAACTCCATTCTTGCGATACAATCCTGCACACGGCAACGCGTAATAAAGAAGACGAAGGACAGCCTTCGCTGACGCTCCTTCGGAGTCTCGGGCAAACGGAGCAGACAGTACCGCGGCACTTCTGTTCTACGGTTTGCATCGGGAACCGGGGACGTCAAAGGCTGTACCGGCTGGGAAGGTTTGCATCTACTCTGTTCCGCTCTGTCCGCCGCCAGATTGAGGTTCGTTAAAACACAT
Organism: Bryobacteraceae bacterium; assembly: GCA_045807965.1. Lineage (GTDB taxonomy): Bacteria > Acidobacteriota > Terriglobia > Bryobacterales > Bryobacteraceae > Bog-105. Next base: position 3,466 of record JBJMGJ010000163.1, read on the forward strand.
GAGTATTCGAAGAGTTGTTCAATTCGGGGGGCCCGTCGTGCTCATCGCGAGTCTGATCGTGGTTCAGACTTGCGTGTCTACCTCACAGGCGCAAGCGCAGGGAAGCCCTCCGCCGATGCCCGTCTCTGTACTGCAAATCCGAGCGCAAGACGTTCCTATTTACGGAGACTACGCGTCGCAGACTTTCGCGCGAGATATGGTCGAGGTGCGCGGACGCGTGGACGGGTACGTCGAAAGCCGTCGATTCCAGGCGGGCACGGATGTACGGGCTGGTCAGATCCTCTATACCCTGGACCAGCGCCAGTACAACGCTGAAGTGCAGAAGGCGAAGGCGGACGTATCGCAAAGCGTGGCCAATTTGGAGTTTGCGAAAAATCAGGTTGCACTCGTCCAAGCGGAAGCCAATCTGGCGCAAGCGAAGGCCAACCTTCTCAAGGCTCAACAAGATGTTGACCGCCTGCGTCCACTCGTTGGTCAGGATGCCGCTTCCCAACAGGACCTGGACAATGCCGTCGCGGCTCTCGAGGCGAACAAGGCGAATGCCGCCGCACTGGCCGCGAATGTCGATCAGACGCGTTTGCAAGCAAAGACAAACATTGAGCTCGCAACCGCTCAGCTGGAATCGAATCGAGCGCTTCTCCAGACCGCCGAGATCAACCTCGGTTATGCGACAATCCTTGCCCCTGTCTCGGGCCGCATTGGTGACAGCCTCGTCCAGGTTGGCGGATTAGTATCGAAAAACGCGAGCCAGCCACTGACAACGATTGCGCCTTTGAACCCGATCTGGGTCCGATTCAAGATCAGCGACGCGGAATACCTGGACTACATGCATTCCCTGGAACGGCAGAAGAACCACGTCCTGCCTGTCACGATGGTGCTCGCCGACGGCTCCCTTTATCCGCATACGGGGCAAATCCGGAATAACGTGAACCAACTCGATACAAGGACCGGGACCCTCGAGGTTCAGTGCACCTTCCCCAATCCGGAGCACGTTATCTTGCCGGGTCAGTTCGGACGGGTGCGGGTCTTGAAAGAACAAGCGCGGAATGTGATTGTTGTCCCGCAGCGCGCTGTCCAGGAATTGCAGAGTATGCAGTCGGTCTTTACTGTCGGACCGGATAACAAGGCGCAGGTCAGGACTATCGTTACGGGCGATCGAGTTGGCGATGGATGGATTGTTACGCAGGGACTGAAGCCAGGCGATCAGGTCATCGTCGAGGGCGTACAGAAAGTCCGGCCGGGCTCTCCTGTTCAGCCGATTCCCTACAAACCCGCGACTTCCGCATCGGCCGCGAAAAGCCAAGGTTGATCTATGGCGAGATTCTTCATTAACCGTCCGATCCTCGCCGTAGTGATCGCGCTCGTGATCGTGATCATCGGCGGAGTGGTTATCCCTAATCTCCCCGTTGCCACTTACCCGGAAGTCGTTCCTCCTGTCGTTCAGGTCACGGCTGTATACCAGGGCGCTACGGCTCAGGACCTTGAAAAATCCGTGTCAGTGCCGATTGAGCAAAATCTGACCGGACTTGATGGGATGCTGTATTACTTCGCCCGAGCCTCCAACAATGGCACGCTGACGATCGACATCACCTTCCAACTGGGAACCGACCCCGACATTGCCGCCGTCAAGGTGCAGAACAAGGTCAGCTCGGCGGTCCCCCTACTGCCGCCTGAAGTGCAACGCGTGGGCGTGACAACGAAGAAGGTCTCATCCTCCTTCCTGTTGTTCGTGGCTCTCACATCGAAGGAAAACCGATACGACGCTCTGTTCCTGAACAACTACGCCGCCATCAACCTGGTCGATAAGATCGGCGGATTGCCTGGCGTGGGTAGCTCGACCTTGGCGGGGCAGCAGAGTTACAGCATGCGCGTATGGATGGATCCAGACAAGATGGCAAGTCTGGGCGTCACCGCAACCGATATCAGCAACGCCATCCAGGCACAGAACAGGCAGAATCCCGCCGGGTCTCTGGGACAACCTCCCGTCCCGAGCGGTGTGGATTTTCAATATCCGGTGAACGCGTCCGGTCGTCTCTCGACTCCTCAGGAATTCAAAGACATCGTCGTACGGGCACAGCCGGATGGCTCCCTGCTTCGCGTGCGTGATGTGGGTGATGTACAGCTAGGCGCGCAGGACTACTCGAGCTTCACATATTGGAACGGCAAAGAAGCCGCGTTCATTATCGTTTACCTCGCGCCCGGCGCAAATGCGGTGCAAACACAGAAAGAAATCGTGAGTTTCATGGATGAGGCCAAGAAGGACTTTCCTACAGGTCTCGACTATGCCGTCCCTTATGACTCAACCCGGTTCGTCACGACCTCCATCTCCGAAGTTCTTCACACGCTCTTCGAGGCAATGGTCCTTGTCATCCTGGTGGTGTTCCTGTTCCTGCAAAACTGGCGAGCTACGCTCATTCCTTTGCTCACCGTCCCGGTTTCGGTAATAGGCACCTTCGCGCTGTTTCCACTTCTCGGGTTCTCCATCAACACCACAAGCCTTTTCGGGTTGGTGCTTGCCATTGGCATCGTGGTCGATGACGCCATCGTGGTAGTCGAGAACGTCGAGCGGTGGATCGAGCATGGCCTCGCGCCACGGGAAGCGACCTACA
>JBJMGJ010000164.1:0-16207 GCA_045807965.1 Bryobacteraceae bacterium
ACGAGTTACTTACCGCTTGATCAGAACGGGCAGCCCACACTTGGTACTGCTGGAGTGGCATTTCCCGGTAACGACTGGAGTTCGTCTCCAGATGGTCAGGGTTACCTCGAAAACATCGTTAACACCCCCGCTGAGTTGCTTGCGCATCTCGCTGCACTGCGTCAGAACCACCTTCGCGCGGTAGCGAGTCTCCTCGAAGCGATCGACAAGGGGAACGTAGAGCAATACCTGACGAGTCGATTCAAATGCCCGTGCAATGAAGGGTCGAATCGACGCGACCGAAGGGACCCTGAGAGCAACAACTCGGGTATAGGTCCGCAAGCTCATGTACGCCGCCACAGGGATCGCGGTGGCCAGGGCCGCAGTTCGTGGTGAAAATGGTCTCTGGCGTTCCGCTTGCGGCGCCATCGCCGTTCGAAGTCGTTAATTTGTAAGCACAGCCAGATCGCTGCGTCTCACTCAACAAGCGCGGTTTCGAATCCGCGTATCTGCTCATCCCGGGCCAACGGTAGTCTAGAAGGTTGGACCTCTCCACTTCGCTGCAATATGTCAAGGGAATCGGTCCAGCAAGGGCGGCCACGCTCGCGTCAAAAGGTCTGCTCACCGTCTCTGATTTGTTGTATTACGCTCCTTTTCGATACGAGGATCGGCGCAATGTCAAGACCATCTCTCAACTCGTGCCGGGCGAAAAAGCAGCCGTTATCGCGATCGTGACTCACACCAAGCTGGCCCGCTTCCGGACCCGCGCTCCTGGCGTATTCGAAGTGAGTCTATCGGACGGCACCGGCACCCTGGGCGCCCGCTGGTTTCACGGTGAACGCTATGCCGAAAGCCTGGTGCCCGATACCCGCGTTGCTCTTTTTGGCAAAGTCGAGATGGACCGCGCGGGCCGTGAACGCATCATCATTCAACCTGAAGTCGAGATTCTTTCGGGCGAGGAAGAAGGCGAGACCCTGCATATCGGACGTATCGTCCCGGTTTACGAGGCGGCTGGGAAGATCTCCACCCGCATCTTTCGGCGGCTGCTTCACTACATCGTTCAAGAAGTTCCATTTCCCGCTGACGAACTTCCCCGCAGCGTACGGGAGCGGGCATCGCTTCCGGAACTCGGTGACGCAATACGCCATGTTCACTTTCCGAAGCACGACGCCGATCTCCGCCTGTTGAACGAGTTTCGATCGCCCGCGCAAGCGCGCCTTATCTTCGAGGAGTTTTTTTGGCTCGAATGCGGATTGACGTTGAAGAAGACCAAAGCGAGGACCGCGGCCGGGATTCCCTTCAAGGTCACAGACCGAGTGCGCGACCAGATCAAGACGATGCTGCCGTTCAAACCGACGAGCGCCCAGCGCCGGGTGATGCAAGAGATTGCGGAGGACATGAAGAAACCGCACCCGATGAACCGGCTTCTCCAAGGTGACGTGGGCAGCGGCAAGACCATGGTGGCGGCGCAAGCGGCCGTCATCGCTCTCGAGAACAATTTCCAGGTTGCCGTCCTTGCACCAACCGAAATCTTGGCTTCTCAGCATTATCGATATTTCAAGAATCTGCTGGAGAAACTCGGTTATCCGGTAGCATTGTTGACCGGCTCCGGAACCCCGCGCGAGAAATCACAAATCAAGCGGCTCATGGCGTCGGGGCACGTGAAAATTGTCGTGGGTACTCACGCGCTTCTACAGGAAAACGTGGAGTTTTCGAATTTGGGCCTGGCTATTGTCGATGAGCAGCATCGCTTCGGGGTCCGACAGCGTTGGGAAATGTTCAGGAAAGGCGGCGAAGAGCAGGTAGACGCGCTTGTGATGACCGCAACACCAATTCCTCGAACACTGGCCCTGACGATTTATGGCGACCTGGACGTCTCCGTCATCGACGAGTTGCCGCCCGGCAGAAAACCCATCGTGACAAAGCATGTCCCGGAATCAGCGGTGGAGCGTGTTTACAGCTTTGTGGCGCAGGAGATCGCCGCCGGAAGGCAGGCCTATGTTGTTTACCCGATCGTGGAAGAAACCGAAGCCAGTGCGGTAAAAGCGGCTGAACAGATGCACCAGCATCTCTCGACCGAAGTCTTCCCCGAGGTGCATGTGGGATTGCTGCATGGACGGTTGTCTTCCGATGAAAAAGAGGCAGCGATGAGGTCTTTTCAAGAAGGTGCCACGAAGATACTCGTAGCGACAACGGTCATCGAGGTCGGGGTGGACGTTCCCAATGCCTCCGTCATGGTAATTGAGCAAGCAGAACGCTTCGGGCTCGCGCAGTTGCATCAGCTCCGTGGCCGGGTGGGCCGTGGCGCCTATCAGAGCTACTGCATCCTGGTAACGGGAAAACTCAGCGAGGTTGCCCGGGAACGGATCCGGACCATGGTGGACTCGAACGATGGTTTCTTCATCGCGGAAATGGATATGAAGTTGAGAGGCCCAGGCGAGTTTTTCGGGACGAAACAGTCCGGCGTTCCGGGATTGCGGCTTGCGGATCTACTTCGGGACGTTGACATACTCGAGATGGCGCGAAAGGAGGCTCGAACGCTGCTCGAAAGTACTAACCATGAAAACGAACTACCGGCCGTTGTGCGCTACATCCAGGAAAACTGGCAGCGCCGGTACGGGCTGATTCAGGTTGGGTGATGAGAATCATCGCGGGACGCTTTCGCAGGCGGCTGCTAAAGACAGTTCCCGGCCTCGCCGTTCGTCCAACTCCTGACCGGTTACGCGAAGCGATGTTCAACGTGCTCGCGGTCCGAGTGGAAGGTTGCACCTTTTTGGACGCCTTTGCCGGGAGCGGTTCAGTGGGCTTGGAAGCACTGAGCCGCGGAGCAGAACACGTCATTCTGATGGAGAAATCACCCGCGGCGCTCCAGGTGATCCGGCAAAACGTAGAGTCACTCGGGGTGCAAGCAGAGGTGACCGTACTACGCGGCAGTGCAGCACGACTGTTAGGAGGCACGAGAGCGGACATTGGCTTCGTGGATCCGCCCTATGAGCAGGTGAACGAGTACAACTCATCCCTACTTGCCTTATCCAAGAACGGGTGTGCGCTTGCGATCGCACAGCATCCATCGCGGCTTGTTTTAGACGAAGCATATGGACGACTAGAGCGGCGGCGCATTCTACGCCAGGGTGAGAATTCATTGAGCTTTTACGAGCCCACCTCCGATTTAACAGGCGAGTAGAAGGTGAACGTCCATGACGTTTGTGCCGGTTGGACCGGTTTTAATCAGATCGCCTAAGGCCTCGAACACTGGATATGAATCGTTCCTGTCGAGATGATCCTGCAAGTCATAGCCGAGAACTTCGGCGCGTTTGAGTGTACCGCCATCTGCTCTGGCTCCGGCCGCGTCCGTAGGTCCATCCGTGCCGTCCGTGCCGGCGCTCGCGACCAGAACGTCCCGCAACGCGGAGATCGCAATCGCCGCTGCTAGCACGAACTCCTGGTTTCGGCCTCCTTTACCCGCCCCTCTGACCGTCACCGTCGTTTCGCCCCCGGTCAGCAGACACGCGGGAGCGCTAAGCGGCGATCCGCTGTTTCTCACTTCGCGAAGTATCTCGGCATGCACCCGAGCCACTTCCCGGGTTTCACCTTGCATCGTGCTCGACAGAATGAGCGGCTTGTAGCCAAGGCGCTTCGCTTCCTTCGCCGCTGCCGCAAGGGCGAGCCGGCTGCTACCAACGACGAGATTCTGCACATTGTCAAATAGAGGATCCGATGGTTTGGGAGTTTCGGGCAATCTGCCAGCCTTGCCCTCCTCTAAGCGCTCACGCACCGCAGGAGGGATACGATCCCACAGCCCGTAGCGCCGGATCACCTGGATTGCTTGCGCAAACGTCGACGTGTCGGGCGCTGTTAAACCTGAACCGATGACATCCATCGGATCCCCTATCACATCCGACAACTGCAAGCTCACTACAGTTGCTGGATACGCTAACGCCGCAAGTTGACCACCCTTCAAGGACGAGAGATGCTTTCTCACCGCATTCAGCTCGAAGATGTCCGCCCCGGCCTTCAACAGCAGGTCGGTGGTCTTGCCTTTCTCCTCCAGCGTGATGGGCGCAACCGGTGCGGGCAGGAGCGCTGAGGCTCCGCCCGAAACGGCAACGATCAACAGGTCACGCGTGTTGAGCTCGCGCAGGAGAGCGATGATGTCGCTCGCTGCCCGAGCGCCGGATTCATCGGGGACGGGGTGAGCCGATTCGATCAGCCGGAGAGTCTTCGGCAGCTTGCCCCCGTGACCGTGTTTCGTGACCACCAATCCGCCTTGCAGCTCCGGGCCAACGATCTCAGCGACAGCAGCGGCCATTGCAAGGCTGGCCTTCCCGACGCCGAAGAAGAGGATTCGATCAAAATTTCGCAGATCATATCGGATGTGTCCCACCTGGAGAACATTCCGGGTTTTGCGGAGGTGCCGGCGGACAGCATTTCCGGCATGAGCGGCTTCAAAAGCAGCCTTCAGAATCAGACCGGCGTCCCGGCGCAATCGTTTTTCGTTGGCAGTCACAGACTAAAAGATAGGAAGGTCCAATATACGACGTGTGACCTCTTCGACGTCGTCACAGTCCGCATCAATGCGGTGATCAGCCCGCGCGTAGAAAGACCTTCGATCCTCCAGCAACTGCGCGACGTGCTCCGGGCTGGCGGCTAAAGGCCTGGTTGTATTGCCAACGAGCCTACGGCTTATTCGCTCGAGAGAACAATCGAGCCAGATGGTGATGCCGTTGTTCTTGACCAGCTCCCAATTGTCCGGCTGAAGGAATGCTCCTCCGCCGAGTGCAACAACATGTGGATGGCCCGCCTGAATCTGACGGACTTTCTTTCGGATCGCTTCCGTTTCCAAGGCCCGGAACGCCGGTTCACCCTGTGAGGAGAAGATCTGGGCGATGGTGGTCTGCTGTTCAGCCTCAATCTCAATGTCGAGATCCGAGAACCGCCATCCTAGCTCGGCGGCAAGTACAGGTCCTACGGTACTCTTGCCGCATGCCATGAAGCCCACGAGAAACAGCCCTGGTGTCCGTTTTAGCGTCAGATCCACTACATCTGATCGTACTGCTCCCAATCTGTTCTCAGATAATGGGTGTATGGATTCGCAGCTGCTTCCGCTATTTCCGCTGACGCTGGTGCTGTTGCCCGGAATGCCGCTCCCTCTTCACATCTTCGAAGACAGATACAAAGAAATGATGGCCGATGTAATCCCCGACAACCGGGAGTTCGGCATCGTGTTCGCGAAAGACGAAGGAATCGTCAAAATCGGTTGTACCGCAACAGTGCAGAAGGTGGTTCGCCGTTATGAAGACGGCAGCCTCGATCTCCTCGCCAGCGGCCAAAGACGTTTCGAGATTGATTCGTTAAATGAAGACAAGTCTTATCTTCAGGCGGAAGTCGCCTATTTCGATGATGATGAAACGGAGGACGTTCCGGGAGATCTGAAGGAGCGAGCCCTAGTTGCGTTCAGCCAATTGAGCGGCGGCGACGAGTCGTCCGCGCCTCAGTCACCGTCGATCAATTCTCGCCTGAGTTTTCAAATTGCACGGCTCGTTAAAGATCTGGATGAACGTCAAACCGTGCTTGGCTTACGCTCGGAGAATGAACGTTTGGAGCACCTGGTGCGGGTTGTTCCCGGATACCTTGCTCAACAGGAACGAATCACTCTTGCAAAGCGTGTCGGACCGCTGAATGGACATGCCAAGCATGTCGTGACCTCTTAGATGGCTCTCGATCACCGCCAATCGCTTATCTTCGACGCGGACGACACACTTTGGGAGAACAACATTTACTTTGAGGATGCATTTGAGCGATTCTGCTCCTATTTGTCACACTCCTCAATGTCGCCGCAACAGATAAGAGACGTATTGGACGAGATCGAATTAGCGAACATCAAAATCCACGGCTATGGGTCGGTGAATTTTGCGCGCAATCTCTCGGAGTGCTATCGGCGATTGGCAGAGCGGCATATTTCAGAGCAAGATCTGGAAGCCGTGAAGGAGTACGCGTACGACATTTTGAAGCGGCCGATCGAGCTATTGCCAGGAGTCGTGGAGACACTGGACCAACTGGCACCGCGTCACGACTTGACGCTTTTTACGAAAGGCGATCCGGAAGAGCAGCGGCTGAAGCTGGATCGCTCCGGACTTCGAGACCACTTTCACCACGTGGCAATCGTCAAAGAAAAAAACGTGACAGCTTACCAGCTACTTGCGCTGGAGCGTAGCAGCCATCCGGACCGCACCTGGATGATTGGCAATTCGCCGAAATCCGACATCAACCCCGCGCTCGCGGCCGGTCTGCGCGCCGTGTTCGTTCCCCATCCGCGAACCTGGAGCCTTGAGCACGAGGATGTGCCGGAAGAACATCCCCGGCTGCTTCGTGTGTCAAGTATTGTGGAGCTGACGAATTACTTCTAGGAATACAGATACACTCCGGATGTGGGATCCGTAGCGATTCAACAGCTTTTCCTGCGAACGCTCGAAGGAGCGTACGACGATGAGCGACCGTGGGATGCCGTGCGTGAGTTGCAAAAGATTGGTACTCGAGAAGTTTTCGGCTTCGCCGCTGAGTGGTGCCGATCGACCGATCCCTTGCGGCGTGCGCGTGGCACAGATGTACTCGCTCAGATTGGAAAGAACCTTGGACATCCCACGAACCAGTCCCGGTAGAGTCGTTCCTGACAGTCTCCGAGATCGTTGAACACGAGCGCCAAAGACGACAACAACGAGCTGACGCGCGACGACTACATCAACCTGTTGAGCCCTAATGAATGAGCGCCGCCGAAGACGAAGCGAACGATAATAGGGTTGACGGGAAAATCCCGAGCAGCAGGACTCCTAGCGCGCTAGCCCACAACGCGATCCGAAGACCCGGAGATACTGGGGGCAGTTTCGCTACCGCCCCAGCCGGTTCCCGCATATACACGGCAACGATGATCTTCAGGTAGTAGTACGCCGCTATCGCACTATTCAGCAACCCGATGATGGTGAGCCAGACCAGGTGCGAATCGAGCGCAGCCTGGAAGATGTAGAACTTGCCGAAAAATCCGCTCGTCAGCGGCACCCCGATCAGCGAAAACACAAAAATCGAGAGGAGCGCCGCCATGGTCGGTTCCCTTCTCCCAAGTCCCGCCAGATCGTCAATCTTCACAAACTGTTCGTTGCGGGCCGCGACATGACTGATCACTGCGAAAGCGCCGATGTTCATTAACGCGTAAGAAGCAAGATAGAACATGGCAGCCGCTAAACCGATCTGAGAGGCGGCCGTCAATGCGATCATCACGTACCCGGCATGCGCGATGGAGCTGTAGCCCAACATGCGCTTCACGTTTGGCTGCAACAGCGCGCCGAAATTGCCGATGATCATGGTTAACATCGCACAACCCCAGGCGAGCGGTATCCAGCGATTGCTCATCGGGTGGAACGAGGTCATAAACACGCGAAAGAAGACCGCAAAAGCGGCCGCTTTAGGACCGGCGGACATGAACGCGCTCACCGGGGCGGCTGCGCCCTGGTACACGTCTGGCGCCCAGACTTGAAAAGGCGCGATAGAGACTTTGAATCCAAATCCGACGAACAAGAGCGCCGTCGCCAATCCAAGAATGACGGAAACATGGGGTGACCGGTCAAGGACGCGCCGGATTTCATCGAAGTTGGTCGAGCCCACAGAGCCGTAAATCCAGGCAATGCCGTAGAGAAGGAATGCTGTGGCAAACGATCCCAGGAGGAAGTACTTCAGCGCCGACTCGTTGTTCCGGCGGTCATCGCGCAAATACCCGGCAAGCACGTAGGTTGCGATAGAAGAGATTTCCAGGCCGATGAAGACCATGATGAGATCGGTCGCTGTGGCCAGGATGCACTGCCCGACGAGCGAAAACAGGATGAGAGCGTAGTATTCGCCTCCCTGCGCTCCTTCACGTTCGAGATAGCTGAATGAGGTCAGGATGCAGAGGAAGCCTACCACCAGGACCAACCCGCGAAAGAACGTGCCGTAGCCATCATTGACGATCATGTCCTGAAACGCAGAGCCGTGTTGGGTGTAGGCCCAGCAGTTGGCCGCGAACGCAGCGGCAATGCCAATGAGCGAAATGGCACCGATGTGACGCCTGCTATCACTGGTTGAGACCGCCTCGAGCAGCATGATGATGATCCCGAAGAGAGTTAGCAGGATCTCGGGAAGGAAGCGTAAGTACTCGACCGAATGCGGCTGGAAATTACCGAGCACCGGAAGCCTCCGCTATTTGCACTGGAAGGATCTGTTTGTGCAAATCGACCCGGTATTGATTGCTAATGCTTGTTAAGTCCAAGAGGTGTCCCGTGGCCGAGGTGATCGGCGGCATAAACGATTGCGTGTAGGTTCCGAGCCAGACCATGAACGCGATCAGCACAGCAACCGGCGCCAACTCGCTCAGGCGCAAATCGTACTTTTTGTGGTGCTCTTCATGCTGGTGCTGTGTTTTGCCTAAGAACGTTCGCTGGTACATCCAGAGCATGTAAGCAGCGGATAAGATGACGCCAATGGCGGCCCAAACGCTCCAGGAGAAGCGGACCAGTGCGGCCCCCTGTAAAACCAGAAATTCACCAATGAAGTTGCAGAGCGTCGGCAAACCAATGCTCGCCAGCAAGGCAATCAGGAAGGTCGCCGCAAGCTTTGGCGCAAAATTCGCCCAGCCGCCAAAGTCCTCGATGTTCATCGAGCCGCGGCGCTCCTCCATATAACCGGCAAGAATAAAGAGCGCTCCCGTAGAAAGCCCGTGAGCGATCATCTGGTACACGGCTCCGTCGGCGCCCTGCTGGTCGAAGGTAAAAATTCCGAGCACAATAAATCCGAGATGGCTTACCGACGAATAAGCCAAGAGCGTCTTGACGTTCGTTTGCACTAACGCGAGAAGAGCACCATAGATGATGCCGATGATGGCAAGCGCCGCAACCCATCCGGCGCAGCGATGAGCACCGGCCGGCGCGAGAGGCAGAGCAAAGCGGATCAGTCCATAAGCTCCCATTTTCGACATGATGGCGGCCAATAGGAACGTCGCCGGAGCTGGCGCCTGCGTATATGTGGCAGGCAACCAGGTGTGAAGCGGGAAGATCGGCACCTTCACTGCGAATGCCGCAAAGAAGCCCAGAAACAGAAGCAACTGTTGCGAGGGGTCAAGCGTAACGCGGCCGGAGCCAAGCGCGTTAGTCAACTCCACGTAGTCGAACGTGTTCGTCTGGCTATGAAGGTACAAAATGGAGCCCAGCATGAACACCGAACCGAGGAACGTATAGACGAAAAACTTAACCGCTGTCGGCCCACGAGTTCCGCCACCCCAGCCGCCCACCATGAGATACATCGGTACTAGCGCAACTTCCCAGAAAATGTAGAAGATGAACAGATCAGCCGCAGTGAAGACGCCAATCAAGCCGAACTGGAACAACAACAAGAGAGCGTAGAAATTCTTGTTTCGCGACTTGATCATGCTTTGCGAGATCCAGACCGCGATAGGCAGCAGGAGCGTGGTCAGGAGCACGAGCCACAGGTTGACACCGTCAACGCCCAAATGGAGCCGAATCTGCAGGCCAGGACTGTCTACCCAGAGCCTGTTGACCTCAGAGGTAAAACGAGCGGGATTGGCGAGCGCCGGACCGATCAGGCCAAGCGAGGTCAAAAATGTGATTAGCGTCGCGCCGAAGGCAATGGTGAACGGTACCTTCGAATTCCGTGGCGCCCAAAGAACAAGGACGAATCCAATCAGCGGAAGCAGCAGAACGATCGCAAGAGTGCTCATCGAGCGCCCCCCGCCCACCCCAGTACGAAGATGACAAGAAGCGAACCCGCCAGGATCCACGTCGCGTAATTACGGATGCTTCCGGATTGCAATTGCCTGAGGAGAGAACCCCATCCACGGACCACTCGCGCCAAGCCGTTCACGGCGGTCGAGTCGATCAGGCCCTCGTCCACGCCGCGCCAGAGCACCACTCGCGAGACGCCTTTGATCGGTTTCACTACAGCAGCCGAGTAGATCTCATCGACGTAATATTTGTTGGAAAGCAGTGTGTAAAGTGGCCCTGCGGCGACTTTCAAGCTTTCCGCCACGGCAGGCCGAACCACATAGAGGAAAAACGCAAGGGCAATACCGATGATCCCGCATGCGGCCGAAATGGCCATGGCGGTCGAGTTCTCATGTTCACTAAGCGGGAAGCCCGGCGAAAGCCAACCCGGGATATTGATATATCCGCCCGCGAAGGACAGCAACGCGAGAACCATCAACGGGCCGGTCATGACCAGAGGCGATTCATGAGGGTGATGGTGTCCCCGATACGTTCCAAAGAAGGCGAGGCAGTAAGCACGGAACACGTAGAAAGCGGTTAATCCCGCGGTCAGAGCACCGACCCAGAACATCCACGGAGCATGCTCATAAGCGGCGGATAGAATCGCGTCCTTACTGAAGAACCCGGAGAAACCGGGGAATCCGGAGATGGCCAGACTCGCGATGCCTAGGGTGACGAAGGTAATGGGCATGGCTTTGCGCAACCCGCCCATATGACGCAGGTCTTGTTCTCCACTTAACCCATGAATGACGCTACCGGCGCCGAGGAAGAGCAATGCCTTGAAGAAGGCATGCGTCATCAGATGGAAAATGCCGGCCGAGTAAGCTCCCAGACCGACGCCGAGAAACATGTAGCCGAGTTGGGACACAGTCGAGTACGCGAAGACTTTCTTGATGTCGTTTTGAACCAGTCCAACCGTTGCCGCGAACACGGCAGTGAGCAACCCGACCACTGCCACAACTCCCATCGCCAACGGAGCATGATTGTAGAGGAACGAAACGCGAGCAATCATGTAGACTCCCGCAGTCACCATCGTCGCCGCGTGAATCAGTGCCGAAACCGGAGTAGGACCAGCCATCGCGTCCGGCAGCCAGACATAAAGCGGAAGCTGGGCCGATTTACCCGTCGCACCCACGAACAGAAGCAGCGTGATCGCGGTTACCGTACCGATGCTCGCTTCGAACGGCAGGGCGGATACCGAGGCAGCCAGTTTGCCGAAGTCCAACGTTTTGAACGCCACGACGGTCAACAGCATTCCGAGCGTAAAACCGAAATCGCCGATACGATTGACGATGAAAGCTTTGTTCGCCGCGTCCGATGCAAATTTCTCTCGGAAGTAAAACCCGACAAGCAGGTAACTGCAGAGACCGACGCCTTCCCATCCGACGAACATCAGAAGCAGATTCGACGCGAGAACAAGAACCAGCATGAAAAACATGAACAGATTCAGGTAAGCGAAAAACCGCGCGTAGCCCTCTTCATGGGCCATATAACCGATGGCGTAGATATGGATTAACAAGCCAACGCCTGTGACGATCAGCAGCATGACCGAGGTAAGCCGGTCGAGCAGAAGATCGAAGCCGACTTGGAAGAAGCCGCTCTGGATCCAGGTGAAATCGTGTTCGACGTAGGGCGTGGTTAGCGGATACAGCCGATTCACGGCCAGAAGGACGTAAAGAAACGAAACGGCAACGGAGGCGATCGCCGCCAAATTCACAACCGACTTCGATAAGCGATTACCGAAAAGGCCGTTGACGAGGAATCCAAGTAGGGGAAAGAGCGGGATGAGCCAGAGTGTCATTGATCGGTGTCTAGAGCTTCATGGAATCGACTTCGTCGATCTGCAGGGTTCCGCGATTCTTGAAGATTGTGAGGATGATCGCCAGACCAACCGCAGCTTCGGCGGCCGCGACCACCATCACGAAGAAAGAGTAGATGTGACCGTCAATCCGGCGGAGTTGATAGGAGAACGATATAAAGCTGAGGTTTACCGCGTTTAGCATCAGTTCGATCGACATGAATACGGTGATGACGCTCTTTCGATACAGAAATCCAGCAACGCCGAGAGCGAACAGGATGGAGCTAAGGATGAGATACCAGGCAATCGGGACAGGCGTTAGGTGAGGCATTCTAGTCAATCTCCTTCCGGGCCAGAACAACGGCCCCGAGGAGCGCGATGAGTATCAGCACCGAGATGATTTCAAAGGGAAGCAGGTACTCGGTAAACAACATCTGACCGATCTGCTCGGCTTTGCCGCCGACCCAGCTTCCAAACTCAACAGAGCGCATGGAGGGCAGAACACCGCGAATCAGAAACACCAAAAGAGCAACAAAGGCCAGCAGCAACGGGAGCCCGACAATCTGCGCAAACCAGGATTTACTGGTGCTTTTTTCAGCGCCGGCGTTCAGCAGCATGATGACAAAAATGAACAAGACCATGACGGCCCCGCCATACACGATCATCTGCGCCATCGCAATGAACTCGGCTCCAAGAAGAAGGTAGAGAACCGCGAGCGAACCCATCACGCCGATGAGGGAAAGAGCGCTCGAAATCGGGTGCTTCTGAAAAACGAGATTAAACCCGCAGACCACGGAGATAACCGCAAAGACGATAAAAAGGATCGTATCCAATGTTCAGATCACCGGTCTAAAATACCGCCACGAACAGGGCGGTCAGCAGGAGGTTGATAAGAGCACACGGGAACAGGAACGTCCACGCAAAATGCATCAGTTGGTCGTAACGAAAACGCGGCAGAGTTCCGCGGACCCAGATGTACAAGAAAAGCAGCGCACCCACTTTGCTCGTGAACCAGAAGATCGGGACGAGAATGGGCTGTAAGAACGGGATAAAGAAGACGATAGCCAGAAGCAGGAACGCCAGGCCGAAAATCGGGAAGCTGTACCGGTCCATTTTCCGCGCGGGCTGCAAGCCATGGAAAAAGAGGATAGCGGCCGCGAGAAGGAACACCAGCACGGGTACGTAGTTCGAAAACGGCGCAGGGAACAAGGGATGCCAACCGCCCAGGAACAACAGGGTGGCCACGCAGGTAATCGTCACCATGTTGGCGTATTCCGACATGAAGAACGAGGCGAATTTCATGCTGCTGTATTCGGTATGGAACCCTGCGACCAGTTCGTTCTCGGCTTCAGGCAAGTCGAAAGGAACACGATTCGTTTCCGCGAACCCGGCAATCATGAAGAGTACGAACGAAAAGATCTGCGGGAACGGCATCTGGAAGATGTTCCATCGCGGGATGAAGCCGAGATAATAACCGGCTTGTCCATCGCTCAATGCGCGGAAGCTGAGGTGGTTCGCCAGCAGAAGCGGAGAAACGATCGCGAGCGTGAGCGGTAGCTCATAGCTGATCATTTGAGCGCTGCTGCGGAGACCGCCCAGGAGTGAATACTTGTTGTTCGACGACCAACCGGCCAGAGCGACCCCGTACACGCTAACGGAACTTATGGCGAGAACGAACAGAATGCCGACGTTCACGTCAGTGATCTGCATGTAGGTGCGCACGCCGAAGATCTCGATTTCAGGGCCAAACGGGATGATCGAAATCGAGACGAGCGCAAGCGAAACGGCGATGAATGGGGCCAGAAGATAAAAGAACTTGTTGACAAAAGGAGGAAGCAAATCCTCCTTAGTCAGAAGCTTGAAGACATCCGCGAGAGGCTGCATCAATCCGTGCGGACCCACCCGAAGCGGGCCGGTTCTCGATTGGATATGAGCCAGAACCTTACGTTCAACCCACTGCAGATAAGCCAGCGTCGTCATAAAGACGCCGAACACAATGGCCATCTTGATCAGCGTGACGAGGAGGTAGTTCACTGTTCTCGTCCTTTTTCTTCGACCTGCACGCTGCCTTCGCGAACGCCAATGCGCTTGATTGGCTCACCATACACATTGCCGGGCGATTCGATCACACTGTTCAGCATGTTTGAGTATCGGCCCAGAGTACCGGAGGTGAACAGGGTGTTTCGCGCCGAACGGACCAAATCTGGCGTGGACTGGAACGGCACATTGCCATTGAGCGGAACCGCCTGTGCGGCCCCGCCCGTTTCGACCACGGCGAGGGGAACGTTATACCCATGTACCGTACGCCGGATTTGCTCGAACACGGCTTCGGGCGAAGCAGGGCCAACGTTTTCACGCATTTCTTTCGCGAGCAGAGTGAAAATATCCAGGTCTGGTTTGGCACCCATCGTCTTCGGCCCGCGGGATAACTTTTGCACGTCGCCGCAAACGTTGGTCACGGTCCCGTTCTTCTCGTAAGCGGAAGCTGCCGGGAACACGACATCAGCACGCTTCGCGGTTTCCGTCAGGAACATATCCTGCACGACAACGAAAGCACTGGAGGCCGCCAGAGTCTGACGCGAAAGCGGATTCGCTCCCACAATCCAAAGCGCGTCCAGATCGGCCGCACTCAGGATTCCGTCGTAGTTGAGACCCGGCTCAAGGCCAGCTTCACTAACGGGGTGATAACCCGGAAGCAGATCCGGCAAGAGGCCCATGTCGGATGCACCGCGCGAATTCGAATAGTCGACCAGGCAGACGTACTTGACCGGAATACGGAGCGAATCACCAAAGGCAACAAGCCGTCGCACAGCTTCGCCCTTGATCGCGGCTCCAAAGATGATGACCAACTGTGGTTCGGCCGCGAGCTTTTCCCGCAGTGTCTCCAACGCCTCGAACTCACGCCCATACTCCGCGCGCACCGTGGTGGCGTAGCTGTCTTCGCGAACGGGACCGGGCGTCACGGCGTACACGTGCCCCTTATTGAGGCGCCAGTTATTTCGCAACTGGAAGGCGACGAAAGGCTGTTCCTGAGCGAGATCGCTGTCGATGACCAGCGCGGCCTTCGTCGTGAAGAGTTCCGACGTGCTCGCAAGCACATCCTTTCGACCACCCAGAGCATCGAGCAGCGCGGGAACGTCGCCCGTCCGGTGATGGTCGATGTTCGAAGTGCGTAGAACTTTGCGGGCAAAGTTCTGAAGGACGAAATTCTCTTCGTTGGAGGTGTGATTGGAACCGATGACGGCGAACCTTCCGTTCTTTGCTCGCAGTTCATTGAACCGTTTGGCGACGAGCGCCAGCGCCTGAGCCCAGGAAACGGGCTTCAGCTCACCATCTTTGCGAATCAGCGGAGCGGTCAGACGATCCGGATGTTCGTTGAAGTCGAACGCGTACCTGCCTTTGACACACAAAAACTCACCGTTCACGCCCGAACGGTCGCGGTTGTTGGCGCGCATGATCTCGCCGTTCCGAACACCAAGCGTCGTCTTGCAGCCATTCGAGCAATGCGTACAAATGGTCCCGACGTGCTCCATTTCCCAGGGCCGGGTTTTATAGCGATAGGTTCCACTCGTGAGCGCGCCGACAGGACAGATATCGATGCATGCGCCGCATTCATCGCACTCGAGATGATCGCCCTTATTCGGAACAATCTCGGCCGCGGCACCTCGATTTCCGATCCCGAGGGCATTAACACCCAGACCTTCGCCGCAGATACGCACGCAGCGGTAGCAGAGAATACAGCGGGGCGCATCGTAGAAAACGATCGGGGACCATTGCTTCTCATCGACATGGATCTTAGTTTCGCGGAAGCGCGATTCGCCCGCTCCGTAGCGAAACACCATGTCCTGGAGTTCGCATTCGCCGCCCTTGTCGCACACGGGGCAATCCAGAGGGTGGTTGGTCAACAGGAATTCGAGCGTGCCCTTGCGCGCTTGTCGAACCTGAGGCGAATCAGTGTGCACCACCATGCCTTCGGCAACAGGCAAAGTGCACGCAACCTGCAGCTTGGGAGTTTTTTCAACTTCGACCAGGCACATACGACAGGCGGCCTGCAGGGACAGACCATCGTAGTAACAGAACGCAGGGATAGAAATGCCAGCGAGCTTAGCGGCATTAATCAACAGGGTCCCCGCCGGTGCCTGAAGTGCCTGACCATCGATCGTGAAATTAATCAGGTCAGCCATAAATTACGTTATCGTTCCAATCTTTCTCGAGTGAAGCTCTACGCAAGAGCAAGCTCCGGCGACTTGGCAGACTCCGTCTTGGCCAGGTACGCCTCGAATTCGTCGCGAAACTTCGTAATAAACCCGGTCGTCGGCATTGCTGCCGCGTCACCCAAGGCGCAGAAGGTGCGGCCCATCATGTTGTTAGAGAGTTCCGCAATCAGGTCGATGTCACTCTTCAGTCCGTTACCTTCATGGAAACGCGACAAGACCTTTTTCAGCCACGTTGTTCCTTCCCGGCACGGGATACACCAGCCGCAGCTTTCGTGGGCATAGAATTTGATTGTCCTGAGCGCGACCGCAACTATGTCGGTGTCTTCGTCCAGGATCACCAAACCCCCAGAACCAGCCATCGTTTTCGCTTTGGCCAGCGAGTCGAAATCGAGCAGGATATCGGTGCACTC
>JBJMGJ010000165.1:0-3515 GCA_045807965.1 Bryobacteraceae bacterium
CCGCTCTACACCATCGCCGCCGTAATCTGCGCCGCAGTGCCCACCGCCAAAACCGTCTACATTCTTGCCGGTGAGTATCACTGCGAGGAAGTGATGGTCGCCTCTACCGTCTCCATGACAACTCTACTATCCGTCATCTCCCTCGTAGCCTGGCTCTATGGCCTATCCGGCCTCGCAAAACGCATCGCTCCGCAATGATCGCCGCAAGCGGTCACACGGTCCCCCACAAAGTCGCAAAGTATCAATGAACTCCATCAGGTGATGGCGCCCTCCAAATACAAGCAATCGCCGTTACGTTCACTCGCCGACGTTCCTGTGAGCAGCTGCCTTCGATCTTTGCTATCTCACTCGAACCAATAATCCAGCGTTCCCTCGGACCCTTTTCCAAACTCCCCTTCAAAACCACCCTCGCCTCGCAGACCTGAAAGATCACCTGTTCCCGATCCAGGAACGACAAACCATCGCGCCTTGATCTTGCCGTGCTCGACGATTTCTGAACCTTGAAGCACGAACGTGCCTTGCCGCCCACCCAACTTTCCGGAGAATCGTTGCACGCTGACGAGACTGGCAGAGTGATCGTCGCGTAGAACCTGTAAGGCTCTCACCGGTGATTCGCCGTCGATATCTCCGGTGAACGTTTCGCTTAAACGGATCTCCATCAATGCCGGGCTCGCGCTTTCGTCATAGGGCTTCGCTTCAGAATTCTGGACAATGATTTTTGCCTTAGCATGTGCCCGTAAGCGCGCTTCCGTCTGAGATTGAGCCGTATTCATATTAATCTCCTTAACTGACTGAGGTCTGGCCACCAAGCAGGTGCTGAGACAGCAGATCGTCAATAGTGCGATAGTTCGGACGCTCATGCTATTTCTCCTCTTGTTTTGATGAACCAGGGCCAAGAACGGTCGAACCTGCGGAAATACTCGCGCCACTTATTCATTTACCCGTCGCAATGCCCCTTATTATCGACCTGCGCGTCGCACGACTTGTGTTCGTTGTGTTCGGGTCGCTTGTGTATCCTATTGCCCTGTGCACCGAGAGAACGTCATGAAAATCGTCCCCGTGATTAGATGTAGCGATTTGCAAAGATCACTCCACTTCTACACCGAGGTCCTCGACTTTGAGCGCAAGTGGCCTGCACACGAAGACCGCGAGCTGGCCAACGGAGTCATCGATTTGGTTCGGGACGGAGCCGAATTACAGCTTTCGCGCCATTCAGGAGACGGTGTTTTCGGCTCGGTGAACCGCGTCTTCGTCGACGACGTCGATGAGCGCTACGTAACCTTTCGCGCGCGGGGTCTCGACACCACGCAACGCCCTGAGTCTCCCATTCATACCGCTCCCGTTGATCAAACCTGGGGACTCCGTGAATTCGCCGTCACCGATCCAGACGGCAACAATCTCTGTTTCTGCACGACTAAAATCTGCACGCCAAAAAATGCGCCTGCCTAGGGCGCACAGAGACGCGATTTCAAAGTTCAGGAGTCTCATCTATCACCGAACATGAATTGTGGGTGGAGGCGCACGGCGCCCTCCAACTCTCCATTTGCCGGATGACTACTATGCGCTGCCATCATTCGAATGGGTGGCATCATGGATTCATGAAGCGATCGCGGATCAGCCACTGCACGCAGGGCGTAATCCGGCCACTGAGAAATCCATGGCAGTCCACAGGCTATTCAACTTTACTTCCAAAGCTTCGGACACCAAGTCACGCTTCCGTGGAGTTAAACCTGTCCGGCAGACTCGAGCACGAGCAAAAACTTCCTCCATCCAACCTTCCTCATCCACTATTTCTCGCTTACAGAAAACGCCAGAAGTACATTCCCCGGCATACCACCCCATTGCCCATAGCCGGAATTCACAAAGACCATGCCGCCGGCGATAGCCGGCCCCGCGGCGTCCATCGAACCTCCTCGCGCAGCTTTCCCGTTCACTGTCTCGTACTCCCGTGCCGTGTTCATGTCCCACAGAATTTCGCCCGTCCCTGTGGAATAGGCGCGCAGGTGCCCATCGACCGCTCCCGAGAAGACCACGCCTGGAATCGCGCTGACCGCAGCCGACTGCGCCGGTGAACAATCCGACCGCTCGGCCGCGCATGCCGTGGCGCTTGCGGCGCTCCATAGAATCTGGCCCGTTTCCAGATTCAACGCCTTCAATCCACCACCTTTCTTCGGGTCCAATGTGAGGCGGAAACCCTGAGGCGATTTTGGATCCGCCACCCCGCCAATTCCAACATCTGAGATCGCCACGTAGACGTTTTTTCCGTCCGTAGCCGATCCCCACTGGCTGCCGCCTAGGGCTCCGCCCTCACCGGCACGCGTCTGCCAAAGAATTTTGCCTTTTTGATCCGGGTCCACGGCGTGCACCATGCCCGATTTTTGCCCAATCACCAGCGCTCGTTTTCCCTGCGCCAGGCTCACTAGAATGGGAGGCTGTCCAAAATCGTAATCGGAACCCTTGGCCTGCGGGCAATTTCCCGGTATCGGTATCGCGCAGCCGTTGTTAAACGCGTCGTTCTCGGTGAGTTGCTTCGACCACTGCAACCGGCCGGTCTTCATCTCCATGGCCAGAATCGCATCGCTCGTTTGCGTCGGCGGATCGGAATAGTTATCGCCTGTGGCCACATACAACAGCCCGAGTTGCTCGTCGATTGTCGGGCTGGACCAGATGCCCGCGCCAGACGGCCCGGATTGCTGCACCCCGGCCCCGGATTTGTGCGTCGGCTTGGCCGCCTCCGCGATGGTATATGTTTGCCAAATGGTTTTCCCTGTGCTCGCATCCAGCGCCACCACACTGCCGCGAAACGTGCAACATGCAAACTTTGGATCTCCGCCCAGCGCCTCTTCGAACGAAGCGAACGGCTGGTAGACGACTCCTTTGTAGTACCGCGGCGTCGCGGTGGCGATGGTCGCGAAGTGTTCTGTGGGGTGAACCTTCCAAATCAACGTACCCGTTTGCGCATTCAGCGCATACATGTTCGCGCCGCCATCGCCAAAGAACACCGCGGGAGTACCGTTAGCCTCACCCACCGTCACACCGGATCGAATTCCCGGACCCGCTTGAAATCCCCAGCGTGTGCAGCCGGAGTCGGTGTCTAGCGCGTACACGACACCCGTCTGCGTCGTGATAAACACGCGCCCCCCAGCAATCGTGGGCTGCGACCGCGCGGCCGTCGCATCTCCCAGATTGAATGCCCACTTCAGCTTTAGCTTGGGAACGTCGGCAGCGGACAATCCCGCCGCGTGCGCGTCCCCGAACCGCGAATTCGTCAGCGTCGTGCTCCATCCGTTCCATTGCGGCAAGTCGGCGGCCAGCCGAAATGCCCCACCGCCTTTGCAAGTCGCGGTAAGCCCGGCGCCCTCCATGTGTGCACCACCGGTTGGTGCGATGTAGCCGATCAACGCGAATATCTCAGGACTCGAAAGGCCCTCGACCCGGCTCTTCATGACCCCGTTCGTGAGCACCCCGTACACCGCTTCGGCGCTCATCGCTTTGATCGCCGCAAGTGATGGAAC
>JBJMGJ010000166.1:0-17672 GCA_045807965.1 Bryobacteraceae bacterium
AACTCCGACCCGGAGCGCCGCTATATGCCGGGTCACCCCGATGCGGATCAAAACGGGTACGTGGCAATACCCAAGGTCAATCCAGCGCAGGATATGGTCGATCTCTTGGGCGCTTCGCGGTCTTATCAGGCGAATGTTTCGGCTATTTCGGCCGTAAAAGACATGATTCAGAAGTCCATTGATCTGTTCCGCTAAGGTCTGCCATGTCGATCTCATCCCTCGCTTCCCTCGCTTCCACTCTGAGCCCGATTGCCTCGGGCACAACAAGTACCGCCGCAGCGAAAGCAGGCGATTTCGGCAGCATTCTCAAGTCGGCCATTAACGAGGTTGAGAACTCTCACGCCACCGCCGACACCTCTATTCGTAATTTCCTGTCAGGGGAAAACGGAGAAATCCACACCACGATCCTGGCAACTCAGAAGGCAGAGCTTCAATTCGAGCTGTTCATGCAGGCTCGAAACAAGGCTGTCTCCGCCTACCAGGAAATTATGAAGATGCAGCTTTGAGAAAGATTCCTAGCCAAGCTCGATGGACCAGCTAAAAAAGCTGTTCGGGTCCCTTTCCCGGCAGCAACTCATTACCATTGCTGTTGTAGTTGCCCTGGTGGGTGCCGGACTCACGGCATTCATTCATTGGAACAAGGAACGGGGATTCAAGCCGCTGTTCACTGGCATGTCTTCCGAAGATGCTGCGGCCATCGTGCAAAAGCTGAAAGAAGGCGGCACTGAGTTCCGCATCGGCACGAATGGCTCTTCCGTCCTGGTCCCGGAGGCTAAAGTCGACGAACTTCGGCTCGAAATGTCCGGCGCCGGGTTACCCAAAACAGGCCGGGTCGGGTTTGAGCTGTTCGACAAGAATAACCTCGGCATCACCGATTTTACAGAGCACGTCAATTACAGGCGCGCCCTTGAAGGCGAACTCGAACGTTCCATCAAAACTCTCAACTCCATTGAGCAGGCGCGCGTTCATTTAACCTTTCCGAAAGAATCTGTTTTCCTTGATTTCCGCGAGCCCGCAAAGGCAAGCGTGTTGGTCAGCACGCGTTCGGGCGCACATCTGAGCAGTCAGAACGTTCAGGCTATTTCCAATCTTGTCGCGAGCGCGGTGGAAGGTCTGGCGCCTGATGCGGTTTCGATTCTCGATATGCAGGGGAATCTGCTCAACCGTCCACGAAAGCACTCGGCGGACGGGAATGAGCCCTCGGAGGCCTCTCTCGACTACAAGCACCAGATCGAGAAGGATCTGGTCGCGAAGGTAGAGTCCACCCTTGAGCCGCTGCTTGGAGAAGGGCACTTCCGAGTCGGTATCTCCGCTGATTGCGATTTTTCAACGACAGAACAAAGTGATGAGTTGATCGATCCGACAAAGTCGGTTATGCTCACCTCTCAAAAATCCGAAGACACGGTGGGCGGCGCCGCGCAATCCACGGGAGTTCCGGGAACGCCTTCCAATCTTCCGCGAGCGGTTCCTCGTGCCGTCGGCTCCGGAAATAATTCTTCGCGCCGGACAGAGAGTACATCGTTCGAAACGTCCAAAACCATTCGTCACATCAAGACACCGCAAGGCGTTGTTAAGCGAATCTCTGCTTCCTTATTACTCGACCAGGATATTCGTTGGGAAGGAACCGGGAAAAACACGAAACGCGTCCTGTCCGCGCCCTCGCCGGAGAAATTGAAAGCCATCAACGACGTTGTGGCCGGCGTCCTGGGACTGCAAACGGATCGCGGCGACCGGCTTGTGATTGAGAGTTTGCCCTTTGAGCAGACGTTGCTGGCCGAGAATACCGCCATTCAGCAGAGCCAGGACCAGAAGACGGCCGCCGGCAATCCGAAGAACCAGTTGAACAATCTGCTCCGTGATAAGCGCGTCGTTATCGGCGGTGGGGCGGCCGGGGTCGTTCTGCTTGCGGCCTTGGCATTTCTCTTCCTTCGTGGCAAGAAGAAAAAGCAAGCTGAAGCCCTTGTGCAGGCTCAACTACAGGCGGCGCAAGGCGGGGCCCAGAACGCAACAGCTCTGACCGCGGCGGAAGGCGAGAACGTATTGACCTCCGGCTCTGAAGAAGGCAGTGGAGACAGCGTTGCCTTTCCAAAACTTCAGTTGTCCGCGAAAAGTAAGAGATATGAGGAACTTCGAAGCCACATCAAGGACAGTGTCACTAGAGAGCCTCAGCTTGCGGCAGATATTTTGCGGGACTGGTTGTCGGAAGCCCGCTAGTCCAAGGTGGCAACGCCCAACAGAATCAGCTCTTACGCTTTTAAGAGGACACGCCGAGAGTTATGCGCTGTAGAGTCGCAGATCCTTCACAAAAAGTGGAGGCAGTTCGGTGGCGGCCCGGGGCGAAGAGCCTAGAAAGCACATACCCGTCCGAGGCGGGGAAAGACAACGGACAGAGTGCACAGGAGCTCGCGGAACTTCGATTCCTGCTTGAAGCTAGTGAGCAGCGCTTTCAAGCACAGCTTGCCCAAGCGCGGCAGGAAGCCTTCGCCGAGGGGTTACGCCAGGCTCGCGAAGAGGGAAGCGCACAATTCAGAGCGCTGCAGGATAGCGTTGGGCAGACGCTCGCCTCGCTCGCGCAAACTAAACGCAAGTTAAGACAGGAAGGCGAAGTTGAACTGCTGAAGCTGTCTCTTGCGATTGCGCGTCGGATACTTCACCGTGAGATCTCGATCGACGCCGAGGCTCTCCATGGGTTGGTTCATGCGGCCATGCAAAAACTCCAGAACCGGGAGATTTCGCGAGCGCGAGTCAACCCCTCCGGCGTTGACGCCGTCCGAACCGCTTTGGAGAGAATAGGCGCGGCGCCAGCCGTTGAGATCGTTTCCGATCCCACCCTGAAGGCCGGCGACATCATCTTCGAAACGCAGTTCGGAGAGTTGGACGCCTCCATTGACTCTCAACTGGCAGAAATTCAACGCGGCTTTGCCGACAGGCTCTCCATACGATGATCGCCGAAAGTTTTCATTCCAGCTCTTATATCCAGCACCTTCCCGAATTCGACTTGCTCCGTTGGAGAGGTGCGATCACAGATGTGACCGGACAGGTGATCGAATCACAAGGGCCGGCCTCCAAGATCGGCGGGTTTTGTGAAATCCGCGCTTCTTCCGGCCGAACCATTCGTAGCCAGGTGATCGGATTCCGAAACAACCGGATCCTCTCCATGCCGCTCGAAGAGATTGACGGGCTCGAGCCGGGTGACCCGATCTACGCACGTTCTGATGACGCTCAATTAGCGGTCGGTCCCGGTCTGTTGGGGCGAATCCTGGATGGTTTCGGTCGTCCGATCGATGGCGGACCTCCCATTGACGCGCATGAAAAACGCGATTTATATGCCGCTCCTCCGGGGCCCCTGGACCGGGAGCATATCGAATCCCAGCTCGTTACCGGCGTCCGCGCGATAGACGGGATGCTGCCCTGTGGTTTGGGACAGCGAATTGGTCTGTTCGGCGGTAGTGGTGTGGGAAAGAGCACCCTGCTGGGCGCCATGTCGAGGCAGAATTCGGCTGACGTCACAGTGATCGCGCTAATTGGCGAACGCAATCGGGAGGTCCGCGGCTTCCTCGAGCACGAGCTTGGTCCCGAAGGCCAAAAGCGCTCGGTCGTGGTTGTGGCAACTTCGGATCGTCCTGCTCCTCTCCGAATTCGCGCCTGCTACGTTGCTCTAGCGGCTGCGGAATACTTCCGCGATCAGGGAAAGAATGTATTGCTTGTCATGGATTCCGTGACACGGCTGGCCATGGCGCAGCGAGAGATCGGGCTTGCTGCCGGCGAACCACCCAGCCAAAAAGGCTACACGCCTTCGGTGTTCAGTATGCTGCCCAAGATCTTCGAACGCGCGGGTGCTTTTCACCGGGGTACGATCACCGGATTCTTCACCGTCCTGGTCGAAGGTGATGACTTCAACGAACCGATTGCTGATGCTGTTCGAGGTATCTTAGACGGTCACATCATCCTATCCCGCCAACTCGGAGCGGCCGGCCACTACCCGGCGATCGACGTTCTTTCTTCTATCTCTCGTGTGGCCTCTGCAGTGGCAAGCCCTGACCATATGGTCGCGTCACGCAAAGTACGTGAGGCGCTCGCATGCTACCAAAACTCTGAGGATCTCATTCAGCTGGGCGCCTATGTATCGGGTAGCAACGCGAAGCTGGATCGAAGCATTCGGACTCGCGAAAACGTGATGAACTTCCTCCGTCAAAACGCGAACGAGAAATCAAAGCTGACGGATACGTTGACCTCGTTGTCGGCCATAGCGGCGTCGGTTGCCTCCTGATCAGCGATCGGTTATGAAGAAATTTGAGTTCCGGCTCGATTCGGCCCTCCGCTGGCGTGATACACAGCTACAGGTGGAGAAGGGAAAACTGACTGCACTCCTCGCTGAAGAAACCAAATTGAAAGAGAACCTGGAGAACCTGGGTAACGAGCGCCGTTCTGCCCTTCAGTGCCTCGCCAAAGAGCAGTTTATTTCAACCGAGCTCCGTCCCTTGTCTTCTTATCTGGTTGGTGCTGAGGCGCGCGCGAACATGCTGCAAGACCAGATCCGGAACCGTCGCCAATCCGTCACGGAACAACGGCAGCGGGTAGTCGAGGCGGAGAAGAACGTCAAGCTACTTCTCAAGCTGCGGCATAAGCGACAAGTCGAATGGAGAGCCGGGCTCGATCGGGAAATTGAGGCGAATGCCGAGGAGTCATGGCTGGCCGCGAACTTCAGGCGGTAGGATCACCGGTCCTCCATGCCTTGTCAGCAGATCAAAGAGGAATCGGGTCGGACCGACACCTATTAGAAGGCAAAATGACAGGACTGAAACCGATCGATTGCCGGAACGGCCAAACTGAAGAGGACGAAATCGTTCCCTCGTGGCGCCGTTCATTGATCGGACAAAGCTCCGCTATGCAACAGCTCTGCGAGGTGATCGAGCTGATTGCCGCAAAGCGCGTTACTGTCCTGATCAGCGGAGAAACAGGGACGGGCAAGGAAGTGGTTGCCCGGGCTATCCATGCGGCCAGCAATCGTTCGTCGCAAGCCATGGTGGCCGTGAACTGTACGGCACTTCCATCGAGCCTTGTTGAAAGTGAATTGTTCGGACATGCGAAGGGCGCCTTCACTGGCGCACACAGCGATCGCGTCGGCCGCTTCGAGCAAGCGCATCGCGGCACGATCTTCCTTGACGAGATCGGTGATCTGCCTTTGGAAGCCCAGGCGAAGCTTCTTCGCGTGTTGCAACAACAGGAATTTGAGCGGGTAGGGGCTTCCGAGACCATTCGAGTGGACGTCAGGGTGATAGCAGCATCCAACGTCGAGCTGGACAAAGCTGTCGAAGAACGCCGGTTCCGCGAAGACCTGTTCTATCGGCTGAATGTCGTACCGCTGCATATCCCCGCGCTTCGCGAGCGACGCGAGGACATTCCGCTTTTGGTCCAATGCTTTCTCGAGAAGACACGGTCGTCGGAATCAGCCGCACCTAAAAGGGTCAGCGACGAGGCTCTGGATTTCTTGATGAGGCAGGATTGGCCTGGAAACGTCCGGCAGCTGGAACACACTGTCCAAATGGCGTTCGTATTAAGCGGCGATCGCAACCTGCTTGGAGCGCAGGATTTCATTCTCCGCGGTCGAGAACAGGCCAGACTTCAACGGGCTGCGATGAATCCCGATTCGCCGAGTGTGACCATTGGCCCCGAAGGGCTCGATTTCGATCTGGCTGTGGGCAATTTCGAACGCTCTTTACTGAACCAGGCGCTTGTTCTCTCTCGCGGCAACAAGGCGCGAGCTGCGGATCTTCTCCGTATCAAGCGAACTACGCTGGTTGCGAAGATGAAAGTGTTCGAAGAACGCGAAGCTGTGAGTTGCCTCCTCGGTCAGTAGACGGTACCCAGAATCGACAACTTCAACGAAGCGTTTATCCTGATAGCTTCGCGTGTTCAAAACGATTGCCCTTCGTCTCGTCCTGGTTCCGATTCTAATGTCGTTGGTGGCGGGGTGTCAGAATCCGGGCGAAGTGGACGCAAACCAAAAGCAGCAAGTTGTTGTTACCGGCAGCTGGCAGCCGGTCCCGCTCGAAGAATCGGATCGCTCGGTTCAATCTTATTCACTCTCCCAATCAGCACTTTTGTTCGCAAGTCCAGCTGATGTGTTCTCTCTCGACTCGTCGGTGCAGGTTCAAGGAAGGGCGCCCAATGGCGTGCAGGGCGATTTGTCCATCCGGGGTGGCTCTTTTGCCCAGACGCTCGTGTTACTCAACGGGATCAGACTGAGCGACGCTCAATCGGCTCACCACAACCTCGACATCCCGGCGCCTCTCGATGCCATCAAGAACATCGAGGTTTTACGCGGCTCGGGCTCTACGCTTTACGGTTCGGACGCTGTCGCCGGCGTGGTGAACGTTGTCACCAGGCCTGTGGACGCGGAAACTCCGATCGAAATGCGGTTGCGCGCAGGCTACGGTAGCTTCAGTACCGATGAAGAGAGCGGATTTCTCGCGCTAAAGCGCGGTGCAGTCTCGCAGCGATTCTCATTCGAACGAGAGCGTTCACTTGGATTCCGTGACGATCGGGATTATCGAAATTTCGCAGTGGCTTCTGAATCGTGGGTCGAAACAAAGCTGGGTCTGACTCGTGTCTTTTTGTCGTTACTCGACAGGCCATTCGGAGCCGATCAATTTTACGGTAACTACAATTCCTGGGAACGTACGAAGACCTGGCTGGCCACGTTGCAGCAGAACCTTGGGACTAAGACGTCCCTCTCGTTCGCCTATCGACGCCATACGGATCTATACGTCCTTCTTCGAGACAACCCGAGTTATTACACGAACAGGCACGAAGACGAAACCTGGGATCTAGCATTGCGACGACACGATTCGATCGCCAAGAACGCTCAATTGTTTTATGGCGGCGAGGCGATCGCCGACGAAGTGAACAGCACTAATCTGGGCTTTCATCAGCGAAAACGCGGTGCGCTCTACGGAGATCTGGACGTGCGTTCCTTCGGGCGGTTTTCGTTCAACGCTGGTTTGCGGCAGGAGTTTTACGGAGCCGGGCAGACAACCACACTTCCCTCTCTCAGCGGCGGATACTGGTTTTCGTCCAAGGTGAAGCTTCGCGGATCCGGCACGAGGGCCTTTCGGCTCCCGAACTACACGGACCTGTACTACCATGATCCGGCAAACATGGGAAATCCGAACTTACAGCCGGAACGGGCGTGGAACTTCGAAGGCGGAATTGATCTTCATCCCGCGGATCACTGGCGGGGATCATTCGTTTTCTTCTCACGACACGAAACGAACAACATCGACTACATACGCCAGAACTCAGCGGCGATCTGGCAGGCGACAAATTTCGGGAAATTGACGTTCAACGGCTGGGAAGGGGTGCTTGCGTGGATCCGTAACGGACAAAAGGTTGACGTTCAATATACCGGGATTCACGGCATCCAGCGGGCACTCGGCGGCTATCAATCAAAGTACATCTTCAACTACCCCTCGCAGCAGGCCGTTCTCGGATGGCAGCGCACATCGAACCGTGGTTTCCAGACTCGGATCCGCGTGGGTGTCACAAACCAGGAACAGCGGCCAGCATACGCCGTCGTGGATGCGTACGCCGCTTACACGCGCTCGCCTCTGCATCCATATCTGCGATTGACGAATCTTACCGATGCCAGTTATCAACCGGTCTTCGGCGTCGTGATGCCGGGGCGGGCGTTTCTTGCGGGACTGGAATGGTGCGTGCTGTGTCGCTCGCATCGTTGATTCAAGTTCATTTCGCATTCATGATGAAGCTATAGAGCGTGTCGCCCGCTCCCACCGTCACGTATTGAGATCCGTCCAACTCGTAAGTGATGGGCGCATTCGTGATCGAGGCGCCAAGGTTCGCGTGCCAAAGCGGTTCCCCTGTGGTGGCGTTCAAAGCAACCAGATTGTTCGACGGGTCACCTGCGAATAGCAGATTGCCGGCGGTACTGAGAAGGCCGGAGCGTCCGCCCGTGCCCTCCCATTTGTGACTCCAGCGAATTTTTCCGGTCTTGTAGTCAATCGCCTGCAACATGGCTTCCGCCCAACCGCCGCGATCATTCCCGCCCCAACCTTCCGGCTTCTCGCTTTCGTCGTAGATGTAATATTCGCTAAACGCTCGGGTCGCATTGACGTAGAAGAGACCTGTCGCCGGGCTGAAACTCGGCGGAGGCCAGTTGACCGCGCCCCCCTGATTCGGAGATACGAGCGCGCCATCGGTCTTCGGCTCTTTCGCTGGATTCGGAATGGGCTGCCCTTTGCTATCCACGCCTTTCGCCCAATTTGTTTTCACGAATTGGCTTGTTATAAGATTCTTTCCGTTTGTCCGATCGAGCACGAAGAAGAATCCATTACGGCTTGCTTGAGCAAGCATCTTCGTGGGCTTGCCATCAAATTCGCCGTCGAACAGGACCGGCGTCTGCACGGCGTCCCAGTCGTGGGTATCGTGAGGAGACGGCTGGAAGTGCCAAACCCTTTTGCCCGTGTCGAGGTTGAGGGCAACGATGGATTCGGTGTAGAGGTTATCCCCGAGCCTGCCTTTCCCGGCAATCACCGGTTGCGGGTTGCCCGTCCCGACATAAAGCATGTTGAGTTCTGGGTCGTATGTGCTTGGGATCCAGGTCATGCCGCCGCCGTGCGCCATGGCGTCAGCGTTCGGCCAGGTCTCTGAACCGGGTTCTCCTGGTTTCGGCACGACCGAGAAATGCCATTGCAGTTCGCCGGTCTCCGGATTGCGCGATTCCAGATACCCGGGAATGTCCAGATCGTCTCCGCTCACGCCGACGATCACGTGATTCTTGATGACGACGGGCGCAACGCTTGCGTAATACATTCGGTCGAGGTCACAAACCTGTTGATGCCAGCGCTCGGTTCCGTCCTTCGTGTTTAAGGCAACAAGATGGCAATCCGGTGTTTCGAAGTAGAGCCAATTACCATAGACCCCAACACCTCGATTTCCCAAGTGAATACCGCCCTTGGAAGCCCAGACGTAGTGCCATAGCTGTCTGCCCGTCCTGGCATCAATTGCCCACACATGATCGGGAAGCGTAACATACAGAACGCCATTGATAAGCAACGGCGTGCAATTGATTGAGCCGCCCATGCTGCTTTTACCCGGATCCAAGCGATAAACCCAAGCGAGGCTCAGCGACCCAATATTGCCTGTATTGATCTGGGAGAGCGTGCTGAAACGACGTCCTGAATAATTGCCGTTGTAAGTCGGCCAGGAGTCCGTAGGCGGGTGGCCCAACTTTGCCGGATCAAGGCCTTGAGACAGTAACGTTCCGGCTAACGCCATGATGGTGAACGGAATTGCGCGCCACTTCATTTCAGAGTCTCCAGATAGGCCACAACGTTGTGGATCTCCTGGTCCGTATACACATCGAGCAGTTCCGCGTGTGCTGAGTAAGGATCATGTTTTTCGATTTTCACGCCTGAGCTTCTCTTCCACGAGTGATATTCACCGGAACTGTCCCGGAGAGAAACATTGAAGTCGTCGATGCCTTCGAGGACACCCGTTACTGAGCCGTTTGCATCCGTAACAGTCACGGTTGTTGGCTTGGCTTGTGCCAAATGACCGCGGCTGAAATTCGACGTATGCGGGAACAGGAACCGCTGCTGCAAGGTAGGCGGATCATATCTGGAAGCGATTCCAGCCAGGTCACCCGTAGGTGAGTGGCAGGTGTTGCATTTTCCGCGACCGTTGTAGTATGCCTCGCCGGCCTTCGCATCTCCTGGGTGCACGTTCAGCACTTTCGAGAAGGGACCGCTCCGTAGCGTATCCTCGATCTGCTGATGAAGAAAATTCGCCAAGTCGCTTACTTGGGATTTGGTGAATGCGCTACTCGCGGCTCCACTCTGTGTTGAGTGACCCTTGCGAAGAAATGGTCCGATCGTGTCGCCATAGCGGTCATGCAGAACGATGAGAGATCGCACCAGGTCAGTTTTGTCGCCTTTACCGCGGGCTCTTGGTCCGTGGCAGGTGATGCACTCCGCGATATACAGGGATTTCCCGCGCTCGGCTGCCTGCGGATCAACGACGTGTTTGTTGTCCGGACCCAAGGTGAGTCCGCCACTTTTCTTCGGAGGCGCCGAAGTGGAGGTCCCCTGCTTTGGACCGAGATTTGTCGCCAGGTAATCCAATACCTGCGTAAATTCGGCCGAGGTGCCTTTCGCGCCTTTCGCGACCATGTTCGAAATCACCTCGCTCCACTCTTCGCGGGAGGAACTTCGCCCAAGCACCATGGCCGTGCTGTGACACGTGCCGCAAACTTTTTCTACCGTCTGCTTACCGGGAGCGTCCGGCAAACCGGGCGGCGTGTTCGCTCTCGGCGGAGGCGATGGCGGATTGTTCTGGGCCTGCAACGGAGCCGCCGCTAACGCGAGCAGTAAGCCAGAGAGGCACAACCCTTGTGCTGTTCTCACTCTGGCTAGTGTTTCACAGCGGTTTCGATTCGCAATGATGCTAGAAAACCTACTAGGTGTCGCCGGGAAGTGCCGGAGGATCTACGGAGCAGAGGCATGTCGCGTGTCATCGGACTTCTCAAAGAATCGTACGCGAAGTGGAGCGACCATCAGGCCCCCAGGCTAGGAGCCTCGGTCGCATTCTACAGTGTTCTGTCATTCGCGCCGCTGCTGGTTCTGATTACAGCGGTGATTGCGCTCGTTTTCGGCCAGGAAAGCGCACAACACGAACTGATTCACGTAGCAAGACAGTGGATCGGCGAGAAGGGCGCGCAGACTGTGGATTCCATGTTAAAGAACGCGCAAAAGCCCTCTTCCGGCATTTTCGCGACCGTGGTAGCTTTTGCAACTCTTTTATTCGGAGCGTCCGGCGTGTTCGGAGAACTGCACGATGCGCTGAATATCATCTGGGAGGTTCCTCCAAAAACGGATGCGGGCGTTTTCGCCCTCATCAAGGACAAGCTGTTCTCGTTCGGCATGGTCCTTTCGGTAGGCTTTCTGCTCTTGATCTCTCTCGTTTTGAGCGCCGCTTTAGCCTATATAGGCCACTATTTCGGCTATCTTGTACCGTTACCCGCTCCGGTCCTCGAGGCGATCAACTTTCTTGTATCGGTTGCCGTCATTGCCGGTCTGTTCGCTCTTATGTTCAAGTACGTTCCGAACGCCGAGGTCTCGTGGCGCAACGTTGCCGTAGGAGCAATGGGTACGGCCCTTCTTTTTACCGTCGGCAAGTTTCTTCTCGGATTGTACTTGGGAAAGGCGAGCGTGGGCTCCCCCTATGGCGCCGCCGGATCGCTCGTTGCCGTCATCGTCTGGATCTACTACTCCGCCCAGATCTTCTTTTTCGGCGCCGAGTTCACGCACGTCTACGCGGGAGCTCATGCTTTCAAAGTGAAGGAGCCGCCCCAAACTGAAATGGAAGTTGCCTCGCCTCAGGCGGGAGTCGCTCCAGAGAATCGGACCGCCGCAGTAACCGGGGCGGCCGCGACGCCGGCGCGTACGGAGGCTTTAGTGAAACCATCGGCAGCGCTGCCGATTCCGGCTTTCACAGTCTCCAGACCCGAAAACGTTATTAGCCAGGAAGTGGCTCGCCACCGGGAAGAGCGGCTTGCGGCTGATTCAGAACGGCCCGCCGTTGCGCGGTCGAAACCAAAGCCTCAACTTCTCATGGCAGTAGGCCTAGGCTTCGTATTAGGACGCGCATTCAATATGGTCAACGGTAAGGGCCGGCCCTTACCGAAACGGGAATGATGTTCATTGACTTGTTTCCCATGCGATTCTGCGCCAACTCGCAGAAACCTGGATATCCGTTCCATTTCGGCCTGGAACTCCTCCCTGAATGCTTTTTCGCTCGGCTTCGAAAGGGGAAAGCCAGTTTCAATTTCTAAGCCGTTTTCGGCCCTCGACGCAATGTTTACCCAGCCGATGATGTCTTCGCCCCACAACAGAGGCATCGCGTAGTAGCCGCGCTTCCGCTTTGCGACGGGCGTGTACGCTTCAAAGCGGTACTCCCAGCCCCAGAAGTGCTGAAAGCGGCGCCGGTCCCAAACCAACGGATCAAATGGTGCAAGTACGCGAACGAGGCGTGCTGCTGGTTTCCGAACCAGAGGTCCCGCGGGCCAGAGATATCGGATACCCTCTACCTCCGCGTTCGCCAAATCGCCTGATTCGATGAGGGCGGTAAGGGTTGAATGCCTTCCTTCCAAAGCAGGTGCAGCATGGGCCAAATGCTGGAGAGCCGCTCGCAGACTTCGTTCAGGGACGGGCGCAAGAATATTTGTAATCAGGACGATCAGCCGCTTCAGCCTGTCCCGCGGATCGACTTCTGTATCAGCGCAGGTTTTACTTGGAATCGCTTCGTAAGTCCTGATCCCGTTTGCGCGGCCGGAAACGCGCAACAAGCCGCGGTAATGGAGCGAATGCAAAATACGGGTGGTTGCTTTGGAGTATCCGCCCCATGCGTTTACTTCCCGAGCTCTGCCGAGATGCTCTTCCAACTCGCGAGGATGCAGATGATCCTTGTCCGACACCAACTCGAAAACGCGCTGTTCGGCGCTCGTAAGTCGAATGTCCACCCGTGGATGTAAAAGCCGCCAGGTGGATTGCGGCATGAAGCCGTATGCGTACAGAAAGTCTTCTTCGATGCCTAAGCGCGGATACTTCGTTTCGAGATCTCCGGCACGGTAATTCTTCACCCGGTGGCGAAGGATCAGATCCTGTGCCCTGGCGGGAGATCGGATAGGGTCTGCCTGTACAAAGCCCAGCCGCTCAATTGCTCTTTTCAGGGTCGTTGGACGGAAGAGCGAGTTCGCCACAGCGTGCCGGCGAAGGGCGCTGATGCTGGTTTTGAATCTACTCACTCAATCGGGATTCGCAGGCCTGAAGGCTTCATCTTCAGATTAGCCGGGCGCCCGACAGTATTAGACTGACGAGCATGAATACTTTCTCCCTGGGGGTCGGGGCGGCAGTCTCGCTTGCACTTGGAACCGCCGCTCTATGTGCGTCGAATCCTTTTATCGGCCGTTGGGACTTTGATCTGCAAACTCCTTCCGGTGCGAAGGCTAACTGGCTTGGTGTCTCTGAGAAGAGCGGCAAGCTGGAGGTCTGGTTTCAACCTACTGGTGGCAACGTGCGCGAAATCCCGGATGCTCGGTTCGAGGGTAATCATCTCTCGTTTATCGCTGCTGCGGCAAAGACAAACGAGCCTGCAATGACTTGGGACTTGACCGCCGCGAACGGTAAATTGACCGGAGCGCAGAACCAAGGCTCGGAGTCTGTATCGCTCACCGGTGTGCGCGCGCCGGAACTAAATCGCAATCCGCCGAAGGCTTGGGGACCTCCACAGCCTCTCTTCAACGGAAAGAACCTTAATGGCTGGGAGCCCATCGGGGACAAAGGAAAGAGCCACTGGATTGTGAAAGACGGTGTTTTGCTGAATGAAGAACACGGCGCAAATCTGAAGTCGACGCGCTCGTTTGAAGACTTCGAAGTTCATTTCGAAGTGAACTGTCCCGATGAAGCGAATAGCGGATTCTATTTGCGTGGCCGATACGAGATGCAACTTGCGTATGAGCCACAGAAGAAAGAGCCACCAGACCGCACGATGGGTGCTATCTATGGCCGAATTGCCCCGGAGAAGGACCTGCCCGCCACTCCCAACCACTGGGAATCGTTCGATGTCACTCTCGTCGGACGGACCGTCACGATCGTACGCAACGGCACAATGATTGTGAATGCGAAGGAAATTGAGGGCATCACGGGTGGCGCTCTCGACGCCGATGAAGGCAAACCCGGTCCTTTCTACATCCAGGGCGACCACACCGGTGGTTTGAAGTTTCGCAACATCACTGTTTCCGAGCCGAAGAAGTAATTTCCTTTGACCATCGGCTTGCTTTCGGATACCCACGGCTTTCTCGACGAAGCGTTGCTGAAGCATTTGGAACATTGCGATGAACTGTGGCACGCAGGTGATGTCGGCCCGGGCCAAAGCGGGCCTTGCGGGCTGCTGGAATCGCTGAGACAGTTCAAGCCGTTGCGCGCTGTGTACGGCAACGTGGACGGCGCCGAGATTCGCTCAGAATTGCCGGCCGACCTTGCCTGGGAATGCGAGGGTGTTCGTGTCTACATGACACACATCGGCGGATATCCGGGCAACTATGACCGGCGAACCCAAGCGAAGTTGCTTCGCCAGAAACCGGATCTCTTCATCTGCGGACATTCGCATATCTTGCGGGTGATGCGCGATCTCAATCTGAAGTTGCTCCACATGAATCCCGGTGCCTGTGGGCACAACGGATGGCACAAGATACGGACCGCGTTGCGCTTCAGGATCTCCAAAGCAAAGGTCGTCGATGTAGCCGCGATCGAGCTCGGGCCAAGAGGACGTTCGCGAGAATCCGGCGTGAAATAATTCAGAAAAAATGAATCGCCGAAGCTTCATTCGAACCGGTGCCTCCGTCGCAGCGGGTTTCGTGGCAACTGCTCCGTATTCGCTCGCTGCTGACGCTAACGTTGAGATCGAACTACCAGAGACGAGCCCTGAAATCAGCCGCCATATTTACGGTCAGTTCCTCGAGCATCTTGGAGGCGTGATCTATGACGGCGTTTGGGTTGGAACTGACTCAAAGATTGAAAACGTGGGCGGAATTCGGAAGCGCTTTGTAGACGACATGAAGCGGATTGGCGTTCCTAACTTTCGCTGGCCGGGAGGTTGCTTTGCGGATGGGTACCATTGGCGCGACGGTATTGGTGACCGAGGGAAGCGACCGCGGACGTACAACTATTGGCAGGCACAGATGCCGAAAGGGCTCGATAATACCGAGACCAATCAGTTCGGGATTCACGAGTTCATTCGGCTGTGCCGGTTGACAGG
Organism: Bryobacteraceae bacterium; assembly: GCA_045807965.1. Classification (GTDB taxonomy): domain Bacteria; phylum Acidobacteriota; class Terriglobia; order Bryobacterales; family Bryobacteraceae; genus Bog-105. Next base: position 14,836 of record JBJMGJ010000166.1, read on the forward strand.
CGCGGAGCCTTACCTGGCTGCCAACATGGCCTCGGGGTCGCCGCAAGAGTTCCACGACTGGGTGTTGTACTGTAATGCTCCCGCCAGCACCGTTACTCGAGCCAAAGAACGTGCGATGAACGGAGACGAGCAGCCGTTTGGAGTGCGCTTTTGGGGCGTGGGCAACGAATCCTGGGGCTGCGGCGGAGACATGACGCCGCAAGAGTATTCTGCGCTTTACCGAAGATTCGTCACGCAGTTTCCCGCCTACGAGCCCAGACCCTTTCTGGTTGCGGTCGGCCCACGCGGGCACTCGAAAGACCTTGATTCGGGGTGGACTGAAGGTTTCTGGGCCGCTATGGCGGACGGACATCGCACCCGGGTGGACGGTCTGTCGGTGCACTACTATTCGGATCTCCGCAATACGCCCGAACGTGTGGCTTCCTTCGAAGCAAGCGGCTGGTACGACGTCATTCACAAGGGCTTCGCGACGGAGGAAGTCATTGAGAAGCATTGGGCGGTGATGGGCAAGTATGACCGAGCGCACCGGACGAAGTTCGTCGTTGACGAATGGGGCGTCTGGTACAAGCCGGGCGAGGAGATTACTCCGGCATATTTGCTGAGTCAACCTCTTACACTGCGAGATGCGGTTCATACGGCCGTTACATTCGACGTATTCAACCGGCATGCCGACAAGATCGCGATGGCGAATGTAGCGCAAACAATCAACTGCATCCACTCGTTGTTTCTTGCCCAGGGCGATCGTTACACGCGCACGCCGCCCTACTACGTTTTCGAAATGTATCGAAGCCACATGGGCGCGCGGCTGGCACCCATGAAAACAAGCGTGGCTGACTTGACTGTTTCGTCGCGGGAAGGTTCCATCAAGATTGCTGGTCTCTCTGGATCCGCGTCAGTGAAAGGCAAAGCTCTGAGCGTCACTCTGACGAATCCTTCTTTGGATTCGGCTGTGGCTGCAAACATAGCGCTGCAAAACAGTCATATCACCGAAATCCGCGGCACTATCCTGACCCATTCCGAAGTATCGGCTGGAAACACGTTCGAAAACCCAGAGAACGTGAAGCCCAAATCGTACCCGGTTCGCGCAAACGGCAAACGGGTTCAAGTCTCAATCCCGGCTCATTCGATCGTGTTGCTCGAATGTCAGCTCGCCTAGAGCAGGACTACGGCGCCGGCTCGGCCGGAACTGCAATGAATCGGTAGCCCATGCCGCGCACCGTGAGAAGATGCCGGGGCTTGGTGGGATCGTCTTCGATGTATCGCCGAAGCCGCACAATGAAGTTATCGATGGGGCGAGTATCGATGTTCTCTTGAACGCCCCAGACGTTTTCGAGCATCTCTTTTCGGGATACCGGCTTCCCCTCATGCTCGATGAGGTAACGAAGAACGCTCGCTTCCATCATCGTCAACTTCAGCGTCTGATCGCGTACGTACAGCTCCATGGTCTGGAAATCGAAGACCTTATCGCCTTTCTCACCGAACCTGAAATCCTTCGATTCGGGTTTGACCTGCGGGGCCGTATTGTTGTTCTGGTGTTGCTCCCAATTCCGGCGGCGCAACAGGCCACGAATCCGAGCAATCAGGATCGCCAGCTCAAACGGCTTCGTCAAGTAGTCGTCGGCACCGGCGGCGAAGCCGCGCAATACGTCGTCCGCGCGTCCGCGAGCAGTCAACATGAGAGTCGGAACGTACTGGCCAGCGTGCCGCACTTCCGACATCACCGTGAAGCCGTCTTTTCCGGGAAGCATCACATCCAGAACGACCAGATCGATGGCATTGGCATTCAGCAGATACTCTAACGCCTTCTCACCCGTGTCGACCACAAGTACCTGATAACCTTCCGCCTCAAGGTTGAATCGCAATCCGTCGGCCAGGTGCGCTTCGTCCTCGACGACCAGAATAAGGCTCATTGCAGAAGAGGCAGCCGAAGTAAGAATGTGCTTCCCAGTCCAGCGCCCTCGCTTTCGGCCCAGGCGCGGCCCCCATGCCGTTTTGCCACGGACCTTACGATATACAATCCAAGCCCTGTTCCGGAAACACGGACGGACTTCGATTCGGAGATTCGATAGAAACGCTTGAAGATTTGCTTCAGCTCCCCTTTAGGAATGCCAATTCCACGATCTCGAACCGTTAAGACCGCATACCTGCCTTCAGAGCTGGATAGCTCTGCCGCGATATTCACATTGTTCGCCGAATACTTGACCGCGTTGTCAATAAGGTTCGAGATAGCGGCTCGGAGTTCCTCGACATCGCCGAGGACCGTTATTTTACCCGGCGTCTTGCAGCTTAGTGCCTCGTGGGAAAGTCCATGTAGCGTGCGGGCACGAGCCACACATTCTTCGAGCACCTCGCCCAGGTTGACGGGAGATGAATTGACGATACGGTTGGAAGGCCCCACCCGGCCGGTTCGCAAAACCTGCTCGATTGTGGACAGCAGCCGATCGCTGTCTTCGAGCATATTACGGTAGAACTCAGCGCGTTTCTGTTCCTCAACGGGACGACTCAGGAGAGTTTCAAGATACAGCCGGATGGAAGCGACCGGTGTCTTGAGTTCGTGGGTGACCGCGTTGATGAACGCGTCGTGCTGTTCATTCCGGCGGATTTCCCGGACCAGAAAAATGGTGTTCAGAACAACTCCGCCGATGATAAAAGCAAGCAGGAGAATGCCGAAAAAGAGAAGGATTCCCGCTCGCCAATCGAGTAAAACCCAACCGACGTAAAGAAGAAGCGTGAATACGATCAGGCCGGCGCCGAGAGCGATGAAAAACGCAATGGACTTCTTTCGGCCTGTAACTACCATCCCTATCCGATTATCAACTGCCGCCTTTCCCGCGGCC
>JBJMGJ010000167.1:0-7122 GCA_045807965.1 Bryobacteraceae bacterium
CAAGTGCAGATGGTTCGGTAGCGGATTGTAGATGGCGTCAATATCCGGATCGGAAAGCAACTCTTCGTAGGAACCATACGCCCGCGGTATTCCCAGGCTCTCCGATGCCATCCGCGCTTTTCCCATGTCGCGAGATGCAATAGCGGTAATTTCAAGAGAATTACTCTTTCTCATGGCCGGAATAACGCGATTCAGAGCAATCCCAGCTACACCTAGTACTCCCCAACGGGTCTTAGAAGACATTGCCATCGAGTTTCTCACGGCGGATTTCGAAAGGCTCCAGATTCTGGTACAGTGATCCCGTGAAGCTGTACGATTTGAGCCCCGGACTGGACTGTCCAGAGATTGTCCGCGTCATCATTGAGATCCCGAAAAACTCATCGAACAAGTACGAGTATGACGGCGAACTGGGCGTGTTCCGGCTCGATCGGGCGCTTTACTCACCCCTTCACTATCCAGGCGATTACGGATTCATACCCGGGACCCTGGCGGAGGACGGTGATCCGTTAGACATCATCGTTCTGGTCAATGAGCCGAGCTTCACGGGATGCCTGATGGAAGCGCGGCCGGTCGGCGTGTTGAACATGGTGGATTCGCGAGAAAACGATCAGAAAATTCTCGCAGTTCCCAATCGCAATCCACGATTCGACAGTATTCACACGCTCGATCAGGTCTTTCCGCACACGCTCAAGGAAATCGAATACTTCTTTTCTATTTACAAGGAGTTGCAGGGATCCAAGACCGTCATGGACGGGTGGGCGGGCCCGAGAGAAGCCCGCCGCGTCATAGCAGACAGCCGCCAGAGCTATCTCGATCGTCAGCTCCGGCAGGATTCCAGTCAGCGTCCTCAGCTTACCGCCGTTAGTGAGTCTTAGGCGAAGTTGTCGTCGTTGAATCCGCCCCCATCGCCACTGTCGAAGTCTGAGGCATCGCTAAGAGAGCTATCGTCAACCTGATCGGAGTAGTCGTTTCCGCCCGCATCCGCCAGATCTCGGTTGTCTCCTAAGTCGAGGTTCGAATTATCAGGGCCTCCACCCGGGGTGTCGTAGTAATTGTTCACGACCGTCTCTCCAATGGGGCCTCCGCCGAATCCACCGACGCCGTACCCGCCCATCCCATATCCCGGATGAGAGAACATGGAGCGGATCCCTTCAAAGGCCAACGCTCCCGCAGCCACACCAGCGGCAGTCTGAGCCGCACCTCGCAGGAAGCTCGGGGCGCCAGCGCCCGGTTGCGGCATATTTCCTTGCGCGTAAGCGGGCTGCGGAGCGCCATAGTTGCCACCGTAATTCTGGCCCGCCGGTTGCCCATACGCGGCATTGCCACTCTGATTGCCGCCACTCTGATTCAGAAAGGAGCCGGATTGGCTTTGCCCTGATCGAGACTGCAATTCCTGAATCTGGCGCTTCGCTTGATCCAGTGCAAGATTTTGGATCAAGACGGTCTGAGTCATCAGGTAAAGAGCATCCGGACGCTTGCCGATCTGCGTACGGATGAACTCCTCGGCTTCCGGATCCCGCGGCGGGGCGGGCGTTTGTGCAATTCTGGCCGCAAGATCGGTCAGCATTCTACTTTCGTCTGGGGTCATAAGTGCTCTCTAAGGGGCCTCGTCGCTGTGTTAGACGAGTTCCGGACCAATCTGGTTCAATTCCACCCTACGTGTAGAGTTTGCCTCAAGGGCTTGCATGTAAAACAGCTGCGGCCGACACTGTAAGTGAAGGCTCCGTCGCCCCTTTACACAATGTCCCCCAGCCCTGCTGTCGATCATCTGCAAGCCGCCGCGCAGCTCGAGAACGGAGCCGGAACCTCGGCGGGGGAAGACCCTACCCTGGTTGATCTGGAGGTCAACCCTTGGGAATCCGCGATTCACCGCTTTAACGAAGCTGCCGAGCTACTACAGCTTGATGACGGGATGCGAAAAGTTCTGAAACAGCCCGCGATGGAGCTGACGGTCCATATTCCTGTCGTGCTCGATGACGGCCGGATCGAAGTTTTCACCGGATATCGTGTCCAACATTCGATCGCTCGGGGACCAGCAAAAGGTGGCATTCGTTTTGCGCCGGATGTATCGCTGGACGAAGTGCGTGCGCTCGCCGCCTGGATGACCTGGAAATGCGCCGTTGTCAATATTCCTTTCGGCGGCGGGAAAGGTGGGATCATCTGTGAGCCCCACATTCTCAGCGAAAGCGAATTGGAGCGAATCACGCGCCGATATACGGCGGAAATCGGAGAATTCATCGGCCCTGAACGAGACGTCCCAGCGCCGGATGTCAACACCAACGAGCAAACCATGGCGTGGATCATGGATACCTACTCGATGCACAAACGGCACACCGTTACCGCTGTGGTCACGGGCAAGCCGCTTGAGCTTGGTGGTTCGCTTGGCCGCCCGGAAGCAACAGGGCGGGGATGCATGTTCGTCACGCTCGAAGCACTGAAACGCTTTGGTTTAGCTCCCGAGGAGACCCGGGTTATCATCCAGGGCTTCGGCAATGTCGGAGGCATGGCAGCGAAGCTGATGATGAAGCGAGGCTTCAAAGTGATCTGCATTGCAGAGTACGACGGAGCTGTTTACAACGCGAACGGACTCGACATCGACGCGCTCATGAAGCACCGCAACGACACGGGATCCATCACCGGATTCGACGGCGGAGAGGACGTAGACAGAGACGAGGCGCTTCTGCTCGATTGTGATGTGCTGATTCCGGCTGCGCGCGAAAACGTGATCACTTCCCAAAACGCTCACCTGGTGAGAGCGAAGATCTTGTGTGAAGGTGCTAACGGCCCGACTACCTATGTGGCCGATTCGATCCTCTCGAATAACAACGTTTTTGTCATTCCAGACATTCTGGCGAACGCCGGAGGAGTCACCGTATCGTACTTCGAATGGGTCCAGGATCGCCAAGGCTACTTCTGGAACGAAGGAATGGTCAACAGCCGCCTCGAAGAGATCATGGTTGCGAGCTTCAATGACGTGACGAGCTATGCGAATGAGCACAAGGTCAATAACCGAACCGCCGCTTACATGCTCGCGCTTCACCGAGTTGCCAATGCAATTCGCCGCCGTGGTCTTTATGCGTGAGGCTGTTCTTTAGCGTGAGCAATTCTTTTTCGTCCGAATCCCCAATTTCAAGATGACGGGCGAACCGTCGACGCCCCTGATGCGGCAATATGTCGCCGCGAAAAGACAGGCCCCCAACGCCCTTCTGCTGTTCAGACTCGGCGACTTCTACGAGCTTTTCTTTGATGACGCGGTCGTCGCCGCGCGCGAACTCGAGATCACGCTGACGTCCCGAAACAAAGAACGCGGCGACCGAGTACCTATGTGCGGGGTTCCGTATCACGCCGCCGAGGGCTATATCTCGAGGTTGATCCAGCGCGGGTTTCGCGTCGCCATTTGCGAACAGATGGAGGAAGCCGGACCGGGCAAAAAGCTGGTCAGGCGCGAGATTACTCGTGTTGTTACGCCAGGGACAGCAACTGGTTCGGATCTGCTGCGCTCGCACGAGAACAACTACATCGCTTCCGTGTTCTCCCGGAACGGGCGGACCGGGTTAGCACACGCCGATCTGTCCACCGGAGAGTTCCGCGCGACCGAGATCGATACGGCCGAGCTTATTCCTACTCTGGAGAGCCTAAACGTCCGCGAGGTGATACATGCCGAAGGCGAATCCCCGTCTGCGCGGTGTCTCGAAACACCGGCTGAACCCTGGCACTTTGCCGGCGATTACGCAGGTCGTCTGATTCTCGAGAACTTTCGCCTTCTCTCGTTAGATGGGTGCGGCCTTGGAAACCGCGCGCTTGCGACCTCCGCGGCCGGTGCTCTCCTTCAGTATCTTCGGGACACCCAGAAATCTGCTCTTGGGCACCTGAATCCGCCGACCTTCTATCAGCGGCACGACTCGATGGTGATCGATTCCGCTTCCATCAGAAACCTCGAGTTGGTCGACCCTCTATTTGCCGGCGAGAGCCGGGAAGGAACGCTGATTTCGGTTCTGGACAAAACGGAAACGGGAATGGGCGGTCGACTGTTGCGACGCCGCATCCTCACTCCATCCTGCCACTTGGAAGAGATAGAGAAGCGTCTCGATACGGTTGGTGAACTGGCGGGCAAGACCATCGTTAGAGCTGATTTACGCAAGCTTTTAAGCTCTGTCCAGGATCTTGAGCGGCTACTCGGGAAGATCACGCTTGGTTCCGCAAATCCGAGAGATTTGCTGGCTCTGGGCCGCTCCCTTGCTCAGCTTCCCGCGATTCGAGAGATCGCGGGCCAACTGGATACTGCGGACTTTGTACGCGAGATGGAGTTAGTCGCCGAGGTGCGGGACCGGATTTTAGGCGCGATCGCGGATCAGCCTCCTGTCGATCTCGCCGATGGAGGAACGATTCGTAGCGGGTTTCACGTGGATCTAGACCAGTTACGTGACATTAGCCAGAACAGCCGGCAGTACATCGCCGCAATTGAATCACGCGAACGCACCCGCACCGGCATCTCCTCTTTGAAAGTTCGCTTCAACAATGTCTTCGGGTTCTACCTCGAAATTTCACGGGCAAACCTTCAGCACGTGCCCGCGGATTATGAGCGGAAGCAGACCCTTGCAAACGCCGAGAGATACACCACGCCCGAATTGAAGGAGTTGGAAGAGAAGGTTCTGTCGGCAGAGGAGAAGATGCTGCAGCTCGAGCGGGAGATCTTCGGCGAACTACGTCTTTTCACCGCCGGATTTGCTGCCGAGATCAAGAATGCGGCACAGACCGTAGCCGAGCTTGATGTTTCGGCCGCGCTTGCGCAAGTAGCTGCCGAAAACCGCTACAAACGACCGAAATTTACGGATTCCGGCGAAATGCGCATCGAAGCCGGCCGGCATCCGGTCGTCGAGAGGCTTCTAGAAAAAGAGTCTGCCCGTTTTATCGCCAATGACCTTTATCTGCATTCCGAGGGCGACAACATTGCGGTTATTACGGGGCCGAACATGGGGGGCAAGTCAACTTACTTACGGCAAGCTGCTTTGATCCTGATCATGGCGCAGGCCGGGTCGTTTGTTCCCGGCGAATCCGCGCTGCTCCCGATAGTCGACCGTGTCTTTACCCGGATCGGCGCCGCCGACAACCTGGCGCGGGGTCGTTCGACTTTCATGGTTGAGATGACAGAGGCAGCAACAATTCTCAACACTGCGACGTCTAAGAGCTTCATAGTATTGGACGAGATCGGCAGGGGAACATCGACCTTCGATGGTCTTGCACTCGCCTGGGCGATCGTCGAACACATTCACGACAGAATTAAGGCGAAAACGCTGTTCGCGACCCATTACCACGAGCTCACAAGCTTGGCTGATCAACTTTCCGGGGTAGGAAATTTACATGTGGCCGTCAAGGAAGCGGATGACCGTATCTTATTCATTCGGAAGGTTGAACCCGGTGCTGCTGACCGCAGTTATGGTATTGAGGTGGCTCGTTTGGCAGGACTTCCCCTGCAAGTAATCGAGCGAGCGAGGTCAGTTTTATTGCATCATGAAGTAAGGCAGGACTCGGTAACAGAAGAGTTAAGCCCGGGCGATGATTCAGCGCCCATACAGATCAGGTTATTTGAGCCCGTGAACCAAGGGCTCGCAGATCGGATTCGGAGCTTGGACATCAACCAGCTCAGGCCGATCGATGCTTTGCAGATTCTGCAAGAGTTACAGCAAGAGTTGCTAAAGAGATGAGAATAGCAGGTATCATGAGCGGGACATCGCTCGACGGCATCGATGTAGCAATCATCGATATTACCGGCTCGGGATTTAAGGCGAAGATCAATGTCCTGACGAGTCATTCAGTTCCTTACCCGAGGAAAGTACGCGAAGCCCTTCTTGCGGTTTCCAACACGAACGCGTTTACAGGCGATATCTCCCGGCTTAATTTTCTGTTAGGTGAGCTCTATGTCGAAGCGTTGGAAGAAGCTGCGGAGCGAGCAGAGATTCCGCTCGACACAATCAAGCTAATCGGCTGTCACGGGCAGACCATATTCCACGAAGGCCAAGGCTCCCAGTATCTCGGGAAAAAGGTAGCGAGCACATTTCAGATCGGCGAGTCGAGCGTTATCAGCGAGCGGCTTGGGATCGATGTGATCTCCAACTTTCGCGAACGGGACATGGCGGCTGGCGGCAAGGGTGCCCCGCTTGTGCCCTACCTCGACTATATGTTGATGCGGCACCGCGGACGTGGTCGTGTCGCCGTGAATATCGGTGGCATTAGCAACCTCACAGCAATTCCGCCAAACACCAACACCGATCGTGTCATCGCTTTCGACACCGGTCCTGGGAACATGGTCATCGACCAGCTTGTCACCCGCATCACGCAGGGTCGGCAGACGTTCGACCGTAATGGCATGATGGCGGGCTCAGGAGAAGTGGAACCGAAGCTGTTGGCCAAGCTGCTCCGCGACAAATACTTCCGCGCCAAGCCACCCAAAACGGCGGGACGCGAGCAGTACGGGTCGGATTTCGTTACCAAACTGCTGGATACCGAAGCAAGCAGCGAGGACCTGATCGCGACGGCGACTGCCTTAACGGCGGAAAGCATTGCGCTCGGGGTGCGTAACTTCATTCTTCCCGAGATGCGAGTCGACGAGGTCTTCGTTTCGGGCGGTGGCACTCATAACGCCACCATGATGAGGATGCTGCGAAAGGCTCTCGATCCGATTCCGGTTATGGAAACGAGTGAAGTTGGCCTTGACGTAGACGCGAAGGAAGCGATCGCGTTCGCTGTGATGGCTTACGAGACCGCGCATTCCCGGCCTTCGAACGTTCCATTTGCAACCGGCGCGAGAAAAACCGTCGTGCTTGGAAAGCTAACGCCCAATGGAACGCCTCAGCGGAATGGCACGCCCTTAACAGCTGCTGCAGCGGCAGCGAACGGCGCGACGCGCAACGGATCTGCCGTGCATTCGGCGAAACCGACCAGAAACACCAAGGTCGCTCGTCCGGCAATTGCCCCGAAGGTTAAAGCCGCAGCTCGTTAGTAACAACTGTTCGCAACGGAAGCCGGATGCTCCTAAAAAGCGTCCGGTTTTCGTGTTTTCACAAGCGTGCTTTCACCGACCCGTACTTCCCATTGAAGTCTCGCGTTCTTGCAGAGCTTGAC
>JBJMGJ010000168.1:0-7350 GCA_045807965.1 Bryobacteraceae bacterium
ATCGCAAACCGCCTCGGCATCTCAGACCACACCGCGAAGTTTCACGTTGCGCAAATCCTGGCCAAGTTCGCCGCCGGCAGCCGGACGGAAGCAGTAGCCATCGGGATGCGGCGGGGCTTAGTACCCGTCTAATCAAACCCGGAGACACACCTCAAACACATTCGGGTTAACGTGTAGGGAGAGAGGTGCCGGGTTGAAAGCTCACCGTCACGATCAGCACAGGGTAGGCGCCTTGCTTGTCGGTTTTGTTTTATATTCATCCCTGCTGGCCGCGCAGACGCCAGCACATCTGACCGTTCCGTTCGGTAACGGCACCACGCAACTCAACGAACCAGCCGTCCCGCCTGATCGTTTAGAACTCGTCACGGGCGACGCACAACCGGTTGTGGACGCAAACGAGAGAGCCGAAACGGTAAAACTGGTCGCTGACGCCCGGAAACACTCCAACGTGCGGGTTCAGCCCTACGATCTCAAGACTTCTTTCAGCGCCTTGGGAACCGGAAGCTCGGATGGGAGCTGGGACTTAGAGGACGTCTCGCCCGGACCGAACGTGTATCGCTGGACTGCAGATGGACCGGGCTATTCTGCCGTCCATCTTTCGCTAAATCGAGTTTGGTATAGCAATCGTTCCACTAACGCCTTGCCCGTACGGCTGGCTCAGGTCCGTGCGGCAATATTCTTTACGCAACAGAGTTTGGGACCGCGCGCCTCAGTTCGCCGAGCCAGCGGCAACCTCGACGGAGTCGACCTTTCGTGCGTACTCGTGGCGCACAACATGATGGGGAAAGCGATTTCGGGAGGTCGATCCTGGGACGAAGCAGAGTACTGCGTTGACTCCAAGCGCAATACGATCGCGACCTATTCGCCACTTCCAGGCCTTTACGTCCGCTACGATTACGCGAATGCAATTCAATTCCACCAGACCCTGGTACCGGCTAAATCAACCATTAGCCAGGCTGGTCAGATAATCGTGGAAGCCCGAACGATTAGCGTGACGGATCCAGCCAAGGATGAAGCTCCGTTCCAGCCGGCCGGCCTTAACAAGATTGGCGTGGGGCCGGCAATGAGCCCGCCGTGGCATTATCATGCGCAGGTACCGATGCCGAACGGGGTTCCGGCCGACCATCCGCAAATTGTTGTCGTTCATGGAATGCAGTCGCCCAAAGGGCGGCTTGGCGATACCGAGTTGATTGCATCCAGCAATCCGTCGCTCAATAACTCGGCGCTTCAGTATGCTTCCAAATGGAAGGCTGGTCCTATGGGCGCGGTCGTTGAACCCGGTGCAACCCCACAATCACACCAGGTATTCCTCACACTGCAATACATGCCCCAGCAGAACAAGCAAGGTGTGAGCAGCGGTCAATAGCCCTTCGCTTACCAGCATCATTCCCGATCGGCGTGGATGTGAGGATGAGGAGACGTAAGACCTGCCTCGTGCACGTGACGATGAGGACGAAGCAGGCTGGTGCGCTCGAGCAGATCGACATCGTGAAGAATTCGATACGGTCCTCCCTCGCCGGCAACCTGACCCCGGTTTAGGATGTAGCACCGGTCTGCTACATCTTCCAGAGTGTCCAAATCGTGCGTAGAAATCACAATTGTTCGTGAACTCCCAGCCCAGGAGCTCAGCAATCGGATCAGCTCATTCTGGCTCTCTGGATCCAGTCCCGCGGTCGGTTCGTCCAGCAGGATGACTTCCGGATCCAGAACAAGAACGGATGCCAGCGCCACTCGCTTCTTTTCCCCGCCCGAAAGCCGGTGAGGAGGGCGATCCCGCAGTTCCGCAATACCTAACTGCGCGAGGACGGCGTCAACGCTCTCGCGCACTTTCTCTTTGGGCCAGCGCATTTGAAGAGGTCCGAACGCAACCTCTTCGACGACGCTTGCATTGAAAAGCTGAACATCCGGATTCTGAAACACAATGCCGACGCGTCGCCGGAAACCCATGGAGAACCCGTCATTCGAGAATCGTTCCTCCGTAAGAGTTTCACCCGTGAAGAGCACTTCCCCGCGTTGCGGGAACGAGAGGGCCGCCAAAACTCGCAGCAGTGTCGACTTACCCGATCCATTCGGTCCGAGAAGAGCAACGCGCTCTCCTTTTTTCACTTCGAGAGAGATACCGTTCAGGGCCGATACGTTCTTGTATGCGTACCAGACATCCCGTACCGAGAAGATCGAGTCTGTGTGGTCCAAGACCTTACCGCCCCAGCCAGAACAGTAGTCCCGAGACAGTCACAAAGCCCGCCAGTACTACCCTGTCGCGCAGCCGGATCTGCGGGCCTTCCAAGAGGTAAACGTCGCCGCGGAATCCACGCGCCTGCATGGCGGAATGGACTTCATAGCTGAGGCCAAGGCTCTTCTCGAGAAGAACACCGGCGGTCGCGGTGATGAGTCGTCGCTGCTCGCGGCGGTCCAGATATCCGACTAGCCTGGCTCGTCTCGCTTCCATCATGTTGTGGGCCGTATCCACCAGAAGAAACAAGTACCGATGTGTCATCTGCAGAATCACGATAGCCGTAGTCGGAACTTTGAAAAAGCCCAGCGCCCGGAGGAGATGATTCCAGGGAGTAGAGAGGACAAGCAAGAGAGAAAACGTGCTCGCTGTTTCGGCACGGAAAATGAGGAATAGCGCGCTCAGCAATCCGGGGAATGTTACCGCCCAACCTGGCACGGGCGTCTGGGCGATCGCGTCTCCCGGGACGATGAACAGGGCTGGCAGCGCAAGGACACCCGTGAAGGCCAGAACCGGCACCCAGATTCGCTTCAGAAGGATAGAAGGCGATATCCGGGAGAATGCCGCCAACAGAATACCAGCTGCAAACAAACCCAGCAAAACGGTAAGTCTGTGGACCAATACCGATACTGCAAGGAGAGACATAAGGCCGAACAATTTAACACGGGGATCAATCGCCTGCAGGAAACCCTTTGTATGGGCGCATCCTTCCGCCAGGATTGCTTCCCGCATGCTGACCAGCAAAGCATCCATTGTCTTCTCGACAAAATTCCCGCCCTTCGCTTTCCGTTCAGACCTCAAGGTATGGCTTTGGTTTACGACCTCCTTCTTTCCGAAAGAGGCAATAAGACTCGCGACAGCAATCACCACGCAGGCGCCCACAGCCGCGCAAAGGAAGTAAGCGGCAGAAGAGTTTCGAATCAATGTCAGCTCGTAGTCCGCGAACGGAGCATGCCAGAGCGAAGACATACGCGCGAGCCCGGCTGGAGCCCGGGAGGGCGCCGACGCGCCGTTACCAGATGCCGCCACGATCGCAGTGCGGGCCACCGGGTCGGCGAAGTCTTCGACGCTCCATTCACCCCAAGCTTTTCCAATGGCCAAGATGCCGATTGGTGTAAGACATACGCTTATTGCTACGGCAGCCCAGAGCTTGCGTCGGGATCCGAGCGACGGAATACCCGAGCTCTCGGATGTGATCCCGAGCAGAACAGGGTCAACGCGTAGGAGGTACTTCACAAGTGCGGCCGTGACCAGGAACTCAGCCAAGCCCGCAAACGTGAGGTGTCCGATCATCATGGCCGGGACCGAAATCCTGAGAGGATAGGGTGCGTAGAGGGGAGTACCAGCCGCATCGTGGAAGAAGATCGGCTGAAGGCCAAACTCCAAAGCTGCCAGGAACGCAGCGACGTTAATGCCGGCGTAACCCGCTAGACCTGCGGCGAGAACTCGCCGTGAGGATTTGCTTCCCGCGCCGAAGCTTCCGGCACGATACACGCCGTACGCCACAAGCGAACCGGCAATAGCCATGTTGAAGCAGTTAGCCCCATACGCGGAAATCCCTCCGTCTCCGAAGAAAACGGCTTGCACAAACAGCGCAATAGAGATTGCGAGGATCGACACCCACGGGCCAAGCACAACCGAAGCGATCCCCATGCCTACGGCGTGCCCGGTGGTACCGCCAGGTAGAGGCAGATTGAACATCATCAGGACAAACGAGAACGCCGAGAATACGGCCAGCAATGGCAGCGTTCGGGTAGCGAGTTTTGCGCGTACCCGCTTCATAGCGACATACCAGAACGGAGCGGCAGCCGCGTACAGGCCGGCACAAGTGCTGGGACTCAAGTAGCCGTCAGGAATGTGCATGACCGAACATGGGACCAATGCGCCGGACCGGTTGCGCATCGCTTTTGCGTTCAGGGGAACGCAACCAGCGTAACACGTTCATCTACAATGTGTTACGGAAGACCGGCGACTATGATAGGGAGTATTGCATGGGAGAGCTGACCCGAACCGGCGTTGCAATTGATTCCGAACTCCTGACTCGTTTCGACCGCTTCATCGAGAAGCAGGGCTACAGCAACCGTTCCGAAGCGTTTCGAGATTTGATTCGCGATCGCCTTATCAACGCAGCCGTCGAAGACCCGGAGGCGGTTGTCGTAGGAAGCATCACGCTGATCTACGATCATCACTCGCGGCTTTTGCCGGATAAGTTGACCAAGCTACAGCACGATCATCATGATCTGGTCATCGCCACCACGCACGCACACCTGGATCAGCATGCATGCCTGGAAGTTTTGGTCGTGCGAGGGAAGTCGAAAGATATCCAAAAACTGGCCGATCTGCTGATTGGAACCAAAGGCGTACACCACGGAAGACTCGTGATGAGCTCGCCCAAAGCGCTCCTGCCCAAAACCGCTTAGACCTGGGATCGCAGATCAGTTTAGCCCCGTCGTCCTGGAAACTGGTTGCAGCTACATTAAAGTCGTGAGACCACAACCGGGCAAGCAACACGATCTGCACGGCAGTGCACCTGACAACCACGAGACAGCTTTGCTGCTGATCGACGTAGTCAATGATTTTGAATTCCTTCGTGGTGACGAACTCTTCGAAGAAGCAATCAAAATAGCCCCGAACATTGCGAGGCTGAAGAAGCGCGCGAAAGCGGCAGGTGTGCCGGCCATCTACGTAAACGACAACTTCGGGCGTTGGCAGTCGCGATTTCAGGACATTGTCCAGCATTGTCTGAATGACGGCGTACGGGGCCGCCCGTTTGTCGAGCAATTAATCCCGGACGATCGCGACTACTTCGTGCTGAAGCCGAAGCACTCGGGGTTTTACCAGACACCACTCGAGATCCTGCTCAAGCATCTTGGAACACACCGGCTAATCCTTACGGGGATTTCTACCAACAGCTGTGTCCTGTTTACGGCAAACGATGCCTACATGAGAGACCTGGAACTGGTTGTTCCTTCGGATTGTGTGGCGGCTTGCAACTGCGAGGAGCACAATTTTGCGATGACTCAGATGAAAAATATGGTCAAGGCCGACGTGTCGCGTTCGGACGAGGTCGACCTCGACCCAGCACATAAGAACGCCTGAGCGTTCCGATCACTTGTACGCGAACAGAGCCGCCAGCGCGAGAACTCCAACCCCGGCCCTAAGTGGGAGAAAGGGTTCTTCGCTTCGTTAACCAAGACGCAATATCATGGTGAAACGTTTACTGAACCCAAGTAAGATTACGGGACGGTAAATCGGAGGAGGCGTTTTTGCCAGACATCAGCATAACGGACAACTTAGGTTTCAACTTCGATGTTGAGCCCACGGATGCAT
This sequence comes from Bryobacteraceae bacterium, assembly GCA_045807965.1. Classification (GTDB taxonomy): domain Bacteria; phylum Acidobacteriota; class Terriglobia; order Bryobacterales; family Bryobacteraceae; genus Bog-105. Next base: position 5,564 of record JBJMGJ010000168.1, read on the forward strand.
CGGCATTTGCGAAATACTTCGGTTCGGCCGCGAAATTTGTGAGTTCCGATGGAAAACTCGGCCAGCTTGCGCCTTTGTCTCTTGCGAGTGACGGCTTCACCTCTCTTCAGACTGGCCTGAGCGTCGATCGACCCATAGCGATCTCGAGCGACGAATTCTCACTCTCATTGAAAGCTGGAGCCACCGCATCGATCAAAGTATTTGTGCCCGACCCGCACCTAGATCCGGGGGAAGCGGATTCGCTCTTCGAGACGGATCATTATGGCGAGAACGTGGCCGTTAAACAGGCCGAGCGCTACGTTTCAGTCGAACTCGCAACCAATGCTGGGCCGGTGCTTTCGACCACCCTGTCGAACGTCCTGCTTGGTTTTGCCGCCGATTCATCGCTGACGCTAACGAATTATCAGAAGTTTTCTATTCAACCTGAAGCGCCCACGTTGCTCGACGCAATCAAGACAACGTTCGCGTCTTTTCAGATTCCCGCTTCTCTGGCAGATCTTGCGGCAATGCGATTGGATAGTGTCGTTACCGTTGCTGGAAGTGGGGACCTTAAATTCTCAGCCTCCACAAATCTGCTCGCCATCTCGAATCCCTTGGCGACCGCTGAACTTCCCGCCGCCCTAGGCACCATCAGTGTTTCAGAGGGAGCGTCCTTTCGGGTCGGCGGATCATTCCGGCTATTCGGCGATTATGAGGTCCGGGTGCGAAAGACGGGCGAAAACACAGTGCGCGTGGGTTATTTCAAACAACGCGGCAAAGAATGGAAGACGGGTGTAAGTGCCGCCGCAGGCGTGTCGCTTTCGCTTGGCGATGACGACCTGTTTGCCCGGGTAATATCGGCTTTGAGCCCAGATGCTGAAGCTGATTTTAAAGAACTGAAGCAAGCGGGCATCGACCCCGCGACAACTGCTTCAATTCAGGCAACAGTGCAGGCTGCGATTGAAAGAACTCTCGAGATTGCAACCTCATACGAAGTGGGAAGTTTATCCGCGAGCCAGTCGGCGTTCCTCTACGAAGTTGATCTTTCTGCGCTCGACACAGCCGGCGAGAACGCAATCCGAACAGCGCTTCGAGGAGACCTCAGCGCTTTGGTCGGGAATGAAGAATCACTGCCACGGGGGATCAAGATGCTGCAAAGCATCTTTACCAATCTGCGGCAAAACAAGCGAACATTCAAAGTCAACCTTCTCGGGATATATAACTTCATCTCCGTGTCCAAACTCACTGTTAAAGGAAAGGCGTTGTATGATCCGGAGACCGGTGAGTTGATTCTCAGCGACTCCGCCACAGCCACAACACTGCAGGCGAGTGTCGTTAACGTTGGCGGAAAGCCAAACCAGGCAGATCCAAAGCAAGTTCGCAAGATCCTGGCCTCGAGTTTGCTGGTCACGGCCGCGTACCGAGCGTCAGACCTGGTCACAACTCCGCCCAGCTTGAAATCCAGTCACGTCTTCTGCGAAGTTCACGAACGTACAGATCGGGAAACCATGGCGGATGAGCTTGGGGTCGCGGTCGGACTCCGTCTTATGACCCGTCCCGAGTTGAATGAGCTCATTCAGAGCAGCAGTGATTTCGGACGCACGATCGTTTACGCAAGTGCGGATTACAGCGATTCTCTCGCTACCACGTTATTTCTCGAGAACGGTGAACCGCGGCAAGTAAGTGAATACGAGAACATCGGGCGGCAGGCAATGCAAGTTGTTGCGATGCGAGGAGGCGCCGGCGATCCCGTACGCTCACGTCCACTGCAGGATGATGACCTCTGGAAGAAGATGAAAGACCAGGGC
>JBJMGJ010000169.1:0-12762 GCA_045807965.1 Bryobacteraceae bacterium
ACTGCGCGGCCAGTGCCCCCTTCTACCGGAAGCTGGTGCAGGCCGGAGCTCATTCACGCAAAGTCCATTTCGTGGCCGTGCTGCCACAAGATGTCGCGGCCAGCAAAGCGTATCTCGCGAGCCTCGGACTGATGATCAGCGACGTGCGACAGGCGAAACTTCAGGATGTGAAGACTCCGTATACGCCAACTTTGCTGATGCTGGACGACCAAGGAATTGTAAAAAGCATCTGGATTGGCCAATTACCTACCGCAAAGGAGGAAGACGTCTTACAAACGACAGGACTCGGTGATCTTAAGGATTCGGCAGCGACGCTCGATTCCCGTTCTGTAGAACGGTAACCAGCAATAGCGGTAGTTTGTTCAGCAGGAAGTCGAGTCTAAGAAATCTGGACCGTAACGCGGCAAGCAAGACGCTTGCAAGAGATTGGTGGAGGCGGCGGGAGTTGAACCCGCGTCCGAAAAAGCCCGCCATGCAAAGACTACGTGTGTAGCCGCTTCCGTTGGTTTCACCGGCTGCCTAAGGAAACGGCAAGAGCGACAGCCGACTAGTCCGATTGATCTCGACCCTTAGCTCCGGACCGAAGCCTTGGGCCTATCCTGTAAAATGACGCTCACTGACCAGCGCACAGGCTCACTGGCTGGAGCGGCAACCTAATGGTTTAGATTAGGCAGCGTAAGCAAACTGCTGATTGTTGGCAGTTGTTGTTTTCCGATCGTTTTACGGGAGCTCGGAACCCGACACGCCTTCACACAACGATTCATTCCCGTCGAAGCCGTTGCGCCCCCACAATGTGGAGCAGGTATCATTATAACAATCTTTCAGCTTCCCTGGCTGCTGTAACCAGGGAGTGTTGCACGGCTTTGCTCACCGGTGCTCCAATGAAAGGGCTACCGTCAAAATGCCTAGTGTCGCTCCCGTCAGTACGCCATCTGTCCTTAAACAAGAGGAACGCGAACACGGGCACTTATTTCACGTCGTGCTATTGGATGATGACGAACACACGTACGAGTACGTCATTGAGATGCTTCAGAAACTGTTCGTCCTGACAAAAGAGGCGGCATTCCGGCACGCCGTTGAGGTCGATTCAACCGGTAAAACGATAGTGATTACGTGTGAGAAGCCGGAAGCACAGTTCGCCTGTGACCAGATTCACGCCTACGGTGCTGATCCACGGATGCCGAAATCGAAGGGCTCCATGTCCGCAGTCCTGATTCCGGTCGACAACACGGCGCTAGATTGAGGCCGCTTAAAATTTCTTTTCGAAACCGTTATCCTATGAATGCTAGAGTCCTGATGAGGTCGTATTGATGAAAACTTTGTTCCAGAGTGCAGCGCTCGCCTGCCTTGTCCCGTTACTGTCTTTTTCGGCAGAATGGAAAGTCGATCCTAACCACTCGACCGCCGGGTTTGCTGTCCGACACATGATGGTTTCGACCGTCCACGGTTCTTTCAGTGGGCTGAAAGGCACCATCGATTACGACCCTGCAAACCTGGACGCTTCGAAGGCAAATCTCACCATTGATGCCACGACTGTCGATACCCGGAATGAAAACCGGGATAAGGATCTCCGAAGTTCAAAGTTTTTTGATGTCGAGAAGTATCCGACAATCACGTTCGTCTCGAAACGAGTCATCCCGCAAGGCCAGGCCAAGTTCCAACTTGTTGGCGACATGACCATGCATGGGGTGACCAAAGAGGTGACGTTCGCCGTGGAAGGTCCCATGCCTGCAGTCAAAGATGCACGGGGCAATCTCCATTCGGGCGCTTCTGCTACTGCGAAGATTAACCGGAAAGACTTCGGACTCACATGGAGCGGCCCACTCGAGGGCGGCGGAGTCACGGTTGGCGATGAAGTGGAATTGACAGTCGAGATCGAAATGACTCAGGCCGCGAAGACGACCTAACTAGTCGGTACCCGGGATCGTTGGAAACGTGCTTGAAATGTGATCCTGCCACGTTAAACGATCCTCATCCACAAGAGACCAGATCAGGCCGACACCCGCCGCGAGAAAGCTGATGATGCTTCCTCCCAGGCGCTGGTAGCGGCGCGCGGAAGAGGGTGGATTTCCGTCGAAGTCGATGAGTTGGAGACCTGCCGATTTCATCCCTATCGTATCGACTCCTGCAATCGTCCACAGAACCTTATAGAACAGCGGCACCGTTAGAAGGCCCAGCAACAGGAATGCAACATTGTGCTTGTCCCAGTCGAAGGCCATTCCCGCAAACCGCAGCACGCCAAACGTAAAAGCGACGCCGCAAAGCATGAGCACTCCATCGACCAGGGCCGCCTCCAGACGTAGGCTGAGCGGAGCCACCGGTGCGTCACAGATGATGTGAGACTGCGGCGGTGCTACAACTTCTGCTTCGCCTTGAAACTCTAAGCGCCGCTGGTCCGCGGTGCGCTTTTTCGCTGCCTTCGCGTGTTTAAGTTGTACCTTCTCGCTTTTGAGCGGCGCCGGCCGGCTGATTCCCGCTGCTCGAGCCCGGATCGAATCGCGCTCTGCTTGCGAGGTTAGGGAATCGAAAGGAATGACGCGGATATCCGGCGCCGTCCCCGGAAACAAGATCTGCTGGCCATCTGCATCGACCCTTGCTTCGGGCGCCGATTCTTCGGGCGGGGCGTCTTTGAAAATGTCGTGTGCTAGCGCTGACGCGGCAATAGGAAACGTGGCCGGAGAGACTCGCGACGGAGTATTTCGGACTCGACGACCGCAACGCCGGCAGCGGTGGTCGTCGTCTAAGATCCAAGTTTGGCAATGTTGGCAGGTCATCGTAGCTTTCTTCGGATCAGACTCGCTTATACCTGCGAACTGTTGCAGGCCCGACAAGCATCGTGCTACGGTGCTCGGTTGAAGCCTTTCGCATCACGAAGTTCCCCAGAATCTCTATCTACCAGAAATCGTGGGCCGCGTCTAGGAAAATTCTCAATCTGCAGTTTTTTCGGCTGCGGGGCACTTCTTTTGAATGGCTTCGTCGCGTCCGGACAATCCATCAATCACCAGGTAAAGGCAAACCTGCCGTCCGAGGACGAGATCCGATTTGAGAGTCTGAACGAAGACTCAAACCCGCCGTTGCGCTATCTCCACAAGATGGCCAAGATCGTTACTTCGGACATGACTATTTCCGCCGACGAGATCCAGTACAACTCCGATACGGATTGGGCCTACGCTCAGGGGCACGTTCACCTCGAACATTTCGTCACAGGAGACAAGATCAACGCCGATCACGCCGAGTACAACCTGAAGACTCAATCCGGCAAGTTCTATATGGTGGATGGCACGGCCCCGTCCAAAATCGTGGCCAGTCCGACCGTCCTCACCACCACCAATCCTTTCTATTTTCAGGCGCAATGGGCAGAAAGAATTAAGAACCGCTACGTGCTCCATAAGGGGTTTCTGACGGACTGCACAGTCAAAAAGCCCTGGTGGACCTTCCAAGCCCCCCTGTTCGACGTGATCCCGGGCCAACGCGCGATCGCACGCAATACCGTGCTTCGGTTAAAGGGCGTTCCGATTTTTTACCTTCCTTATTTCTACCGACCCCTTGGGAAGAACCCACGGCAAAGCGGTTTTCTGACTCCCAACGTGGGCCACAGTTCTCTTTACGGATATATCTTTGGTGTCGGCTACTACTGGGCCATTAACCGTAGCTACGACATGACGACTATTGGTGAATATTTCACGTCGCGCGGTCCTGTGCTCCGGTATGATTTTCGGGGCAAACCGAACGAGGTCACCGATTTCGACTTCAACCTATATGGAGTGAATGACCGCGGTATTCCACAGTCGAATGCTCCGCCGGTGAAACAGGGCGGGCTTGAGTTTGAGCTGACGGCTAAGACACAGGTGCTGGGTTTTACCGGGAGATTAGATTACAACTACCTGAGCTCATACCTCTTCCGTCAGGCGTTTTCGTATTCGTTCACAAGCGCGATTTCTTCGGATATCTACTCCATTGGCTTCCTGCAGAGACACTTTTGGAAGGACCAGGCCACGCTCAATATTGTGTTTCAACGGGACCAGCTTTTCCAAAGCATCACTCCTGTCGACCAGTTACCGAACCAGGTTGTGATCCAAAAGCTGCCCTCCTTCGAGTTTTCCGTCCGCGATCTGCAGGTCAGGAAGGGTCCGCTTCCAGTCTGGTTTTCGCTCGGAACAAGCCTGGGGCTCCTCAAACGAGAAGAGCCGACCGGCCAAGTAACAGCAAGCTCACCGTTGCCCTCTCAGATTCTCAATTCCGGTGCACTCGGCAGGCTGGACGTGGAACCGCGTGTCATGACTGAATTCAGTTTCAAGGGATTTTCGCTGATACCGAGCGCAACCCTGGGCGCCACTGGTTACAGCAATTCCTACGGGACGAACAGCACGACCTATCTCCCTAACGCGTCCTGTGGTGGCTATCAAGCTTGCCCACCTACTCCGACGAACAACGTCGCGCTGTCGAATCAGGCTCTATTTCGGAAGGACGCCGACTTCACGCTCGATTTTCGCGCGCCAACGCTGCAGAAGACGTTTACGCCGCCGAAGCGATTGCATCTCGGCGAGAAACTAAAACACGTGATGGAACTCCAGGGAACCTACGAGTACGTCACTGGCGTCAATCAGTTCCGCAACACTATTCATTTTGATGCGACAGACATCCTGTCCAATACGAACCAGCTCACCTTTTCGTTTACTAACCGCCTCTACAGAAAGGATAAGGCCGGCAACATCATGGAAATCCTGACCTGGCGTGTTGCCCAAGCGCGGTTCTTCGATCCTACGTTCGGAGGGGCGGTGCTCCCGGGGCAAGTCGATGTTGGTTACCGGAACGTAGTCCTTGCAACCAGCGAGTTTTCTGCGTTTGCATTTCTTGACGGGCCCCGCAGCTACTCGCCTGTCACGTCGACGTTGACGGTCACTCCGTACAGCTTCTTCTCATTGGATTACCGTACGGAATACGACCCGCTGCGAAGGCGTTTCATCGACCACAGCATTTCGGGTACCTTCCGCTACAGCAAGTACTTCGCGTCCATGGGTGACACGGCAATTACGACGAATCCCATTTTGCTTCCGCAGGCGAATCAGATGACGATCAGCGGTGGGTATGGAAGCGCAAATCGGCGAGGCTGGAACGCGGCCGCGCTGGTGGATTTCGACGTACTCCTGAACCGCCGGCTCTTCAACTTCTTTCAGGCCTCGTATAACACGGATTGTTGCGGCTTCAGCATGCAGTTCCGGCAGTATAACCTCGGAATCCGGAACGAGAACCAATTTCTGTTCTCATTCTCCCTTGCTAACATCGGCACCTTTGGGAGTCTCCAAAAGCAGTCCCGAATCTTCTGATCCTCTGGCACCGGCCTGGTTACCGGTTTCCGGCGGGTCTTGGCTGTGGCTCATTTGCCCGACGCCCTCCGCCCATCGCCGCGCGAGCTTCTTCGGTCACTGGCCCGAGCGAGAGTTGCAGTATCGGACCGGACTGCCAGGAATTCGCACCGGCCACAAGGGGCGGCGTTCTGATATCGGAACGATTTTCCTTCTCCTTTTCGGTCGAGGTACTCAGGCGACGATCGCGGTCGGCAATCATGTCCTGGTGAATCTGTCCGTCCGCCGTGAAACCCATCATGAGGAGTGGGTGGCCCGTCGGCAGTTTGCGTCCCTGGTCTGTATTCCAGGTATGCCACGTCTTGCCGTACGTGCTTGCGATCTTCTCCATAAGGGCGTGCTCAGCCGGTTTCGGGATGTTCGGCGCAACCAGTTCTCCGCTGTTCACTTCGAAGTTGTGGCTGTGCCACAACTTCCGTTCATCAGGCGGAAGCGTTTCGAACGCGTTCCTGCTCACGATGTACTCCACGCCCATCAACTTCGAGGTTTTGTCGTTCCCGTCGAAGATGACACATTGCGTCAGATCCTCGTTCACCACTGTGCAGTAGTGATGCGCTTCCATTTGAGCGTTCATATTGCCGTTGTAGAAATGGAAACCGTTCAGGTATACATTCAAGGCATCGACCGGCGGCTTACCCTGGAGGATTGCCGCCCCACCTTCGAGGACTTTGGTCTTGGCGGTTTCACGGTGGCCCGGTGAATCGACGTATGAATTCGTGTTTCCGCCGCCGCAGCTGCTGAGCAGCAGAGCGATCCCGATTGAAAAGCATGCTCGCGCGAACATATGTGGTCTCGGAATATGTGACGCTTTTGCCGGGCTCGTATTCCACTGTCAGCAGTCACACCTGTGACAATCGTGCTGTGAGGAAGCTTATAACGGCTTTGCTGGCCTGCGCCATTTCCTGCTTCGGCCAGACTTCATCTACTTTCCGGAACCCGATTTTGCGAACAGGCCCTGACCCCTGGGTGACATTCCGCGACGGGTACTACTACGAGATGAACTCCACCGGCGTCAACCTGACCATCCGGAAAACGCGCAATGTCTCAGATATGAGGGATGCGGAAACCAAGGTGGTTTGGGTTCCACCTCCGGGCACGGCGTATTCGGCCCAGCTCTGGGCGCCTGAACTCCATTTCATCCAAGGAAAGTGGTACATCTACTTCGCCGCGGATTCCGGAAAAAATGAGACGCACAGGAACTGGGTCCTGGAAAACGGTTCGGCCGACCCGCTTTCGGGTGACTGGGCTTTCAAAGGGCAGCTGACGGACAAAAGCAATAAATGGGCGATTGATCCTTCGGTATTCGAGGACGGCGGACGCCTGTACGCGCTCTGGTCGGGTTGGCCCGGAAATCACAATGGAACGCAAAACATTTACATAGCCGAAATGGAAAATCCCTGGACGATCACGGGGAAGCGCGTGAAGGTGTCGTCTCCGCATGACCGATGGGAAAAGTTTGGAACGGAAAATCCGCCGTACGTCGGCGTGAATGAAGGGCCGGAAGTCCTAAAGCACGCGGGGAAACTGTTCCTGGTGTACTCAGCGAGTGGATGCTGGACTGATCACTATGCGCTTGGCGTTCTCACCACGAATGCCGGGAGTGACTTGTTGAAATCGAAGTCCTGGAAGAAATCGCGCGATCCTGTCTTCTCGAGCAACCCGGAAGGACACGCTTATGGACCCGGCCACAACAGCTTCTTCAAGTCGCCCGATGGCACACAGAATTGGATCATCTACCATGCCAATCCGGAGCCTGGGTTGGGATGCAAAAATGCGCGCTCCACCCGTATTCAGCCGTTTACGTGGAAGGCGGATGGAAGTCCGGACTTCGGGAAACCTGTTGACCTGCAACAGCCGATTCCGCGACCGTCGGGAGAAGTAGTGCAATGACTTGCTAGCCGAATAGCGGCAAGTGACCGCCGTTTGTTGGTCTTCAAAGAAGACCCGGAATGCAAAAATAACTTGATGGAGATCGCGGCTGGCCAGAAATCAGTTCAGGACCGGTCCGACGATAATTTAGCCAAACAACTCGGGCTATCGATTCCGACATTGTTGCTAGTAGGGGGATTCTCGCTCCTCTATTTCGCGGATGTTTTGCTTCGTGCATCGGAAAAATATTGGTGGTACGACGAAATCTTCACGATTTACGCTTGTCGACTACCGACTCTTAACGCTCTATGGGATGCGCTAAGCCACGGTTTCGAATTCAACCCACCGCTTTTTTATATCCTCACCAACGCGAGCCAATCGGTCTTTGGGGAGGGGCTCATCAGTTCAAGACTGCCTCAGATAATCGCATTTTGGATCTTGTGTTTGTCTCTGTTCCGGTTTGTGAACCGCCGCTCTGGCGCGATGGCGGGGCTTATCGCGATGACGCTGCCGATGCTTACAACCGCCTACTTCTATGCGTACGAGGCACGTCCGTATGGAATCATCCTCGGGTTCACCGGTTTAGCCCTCGTGTGCTGGCAGATGTCAATCGAACAACCTCGCAGTCGCTTGTGGCTAGTGAGCTTTAGCGGATTCTTGCTAGGGGCGCTGCTGCTCCACTGTTATGCCTTGCTAGTTGTGGTTCCGTTCGCTGTGGCTGAGGTGTTTAGAACGATCAGATCGAGGCGAATCAACTGGCCCATGTTCGTTGCCCTGACTATTCCAACAGTGATAGCGGCGTCCACCTACGTTCCTCTGGTAATAGCTTACAAGTCACTTGCTGGAGGAACAGATTTCGAGGCGGGAGGCCGAGCGGGTTGGGCTCATTTCGTGTATTTCTACGTCTTTCTTCTTGCACCTTGCGTCCTCCTCGCCACGTTCGCGCTAGCACTGCTCGTGGTTAACAGGGCGAAGAAGTTCTTGGGCTTTGTTGCGCCCGCCCCGGTCAGAGGTGCAGAGCATACCGCTCTCGAGCTGGTATTGGGTCTGTCCTTTCTCGCATTGCCGGCCTTCGGTGTGATTTGCGCTAAGTTGGCCCACGGCCCTGTTATAGTGCGGTACTTCCTCCCCACACTCATCGGTTTATGTATCGTGCTGGGTAACCTGTTCGGAACGGGGAAAACCGCGCTTCTGGTACGGGCGAGTTTAGCGCTCGTCATTGCTCTCTTACTCGGTGACCGCTTCGGGCGCTTGGTGTGGCACAGGTATCACGGGCAAGGGGAGAATCTGATCGAGCCAATTAGTGGACGTCCGATGAACACTACTTCTGGGCATCCTCTTGACAGATACGGTCTGTTGGTCTCGGAAGCGGCCAATTCCACAGTTCCGATCGGCGTCTTGACGCAATGGGATTTCGTTTACCTCATCCAATATGCACCCCAACTCGTTCCTCGACTGTATTTCCTTACTTCATCGGAGAACAGCTTCTTTTTTCGAGCGTTTCGCGAGTTACGCCCCTGGTTCGCGGTTAAGTACAACGTTCAACTCACAACCCGCGAATTCAGACGGTTGGCTCCAGATTTCCTGATTTACGGGCTCTACCGGGACGATGCACTGAATACGCTTTCGACGATAACGCAAACGGGCCGAGCTATTAAATTCCTGAAGGTTTCGGATGGACATTTCCTGGCCGAGGTTGTTACTCAAACTACTGCACGCCCCGATCCCAGAAATCAAAACCCTGCCAATCACGATCGACGGATCTATCAGCACGAACGCCCTCCGTCGCCGGCTGTTTATTGACTGCGCAAAAAGATGGCCGCCACCGTAGGTAAGCATGAGAGCATATGGCCGTCCCTGGGTTGGGTACCACCGCGACCGAGTTACGCCGGACGAGCACCCCAAGGATTGGGGTGCAAAAACGCGCGCTCGACGCGGATCCAGCCGTTTACTTAGAACGCGGATCGCAGTTCGGCCTTTGGTGAACCTGTTCATCTGGAGCAGCCGTTGCCGAGGCCGTCCGGAGAATCCGTTCCGTAATCTGCAGGAATAGCTGCAAGCCACCCCGCTCGGCAGGGCTACTAAATAAGACCTGGAATGCGAAAATAAACCTATGCAAGTCGAGGCTAGCCTGCATTCGATTGAGGAACGCTCAGGGAGCGACACAGCGCAGAAAAGAAACCAGCGCCTACTCGCAAACCCGACACTATGGCTGCTGGTTGCATTCTCCGTGATCTATTTCGCGGACATGTTGCTGCGCGCATCCGAAAAATACTGGTGGTACGACGAACTATTTACCATCTACGCTTGTCGACTACCGAATTTCGGCGCTCTCTGGAACGCGCTAAGTCACGGCTTCGACTTTAATCCGCCCCTTTTCCATATACTGACGAACGCGAGTCAAGCGGTATTCGGCGAAGGGCTCATCAGTTCGAGATTGCCTCAGATACTCGCATTTTGGGTCTTGTGTTTGTCTCTGTTTCGGTTTGTGAGTCGACGCTCGGGGACGGTAGCCGGCCTGATCGCGATGATCTTTCCCCTTCTCACAACGGCCTCTTTCTATGCGTACGAAGCGCGCCCGCACGGAATCATTTTGGGCTTTGCTGGATTGGCGCTCGTGTGCTGGCAGATGGCCATCGAGCAACCGAATCGTCGCCGCTGGTTGGTCGGCTTTAGCGGTTCCCTGTTGCTGGCCTTTCTGTTGCATTGTTATGCCTTGCTGATCGTGGCTCCGTTTGCTGTAGCTGAACTCTTTAGAACGGTGCAATCACGGCGCATCAATTGGCCTAGGTTCGTTGCTCTGACCACTCCCACCGTCATAGCCGCTGCTACCTACATTCCTTTGCTGCTGGCCTACAAATCACTGGCGCAAGGAACAGACTTCGAACAGGGAGGCCAAGCGGGTTGGGGGCATGTTGCGTATTTTTATGTCTTTCTTCTTGCGCCTTGCATTCTCGTGATGATATTCGCTCTGGCGCTGCTTGTGGTAAACGGAGCCAAGTTTATGGGTTCTCTTGCTCCAGCACTGGCGAGAGGTGGAGACCAAGTAGCTGCTGTCGAGCTTGTGTTGGCTCTCTCGTTTCTCGCTCTGCCAGCTTTCGGTGTAGTGTACGCAAAAATCGCACACGGCCCTGTTATTGGTCGCTACTTCCTCCCCACAGTTGTCGGTGTAAGTATGGTGCTGGGTGCGCTCTTCGCGAAGCAAAGAACGGCACTGTGGGTGCGTGTAACTTTGGCGCTCGTCATGGTTCTCACCATCGGCGAGCCGTTCGGGCGGTTAGTCTGGCACAGATATCACGGCTGGGGCGAGAACCTGACCGAACCAATAAGTGGTCGTCCCATGAACACTACTCCTGGGCATCCGCTTGACAGATACAGTATGTTTCTCTCAGAAGCCAATCGCTCTCCTCTTCCGATCGGCGTTCTAACGCAGTGGGATTTCGTTTATCTCGTGCACTATGCACCCCAGCTTGTTCCTCGGTTGTATTTCGTTACTTCGTCGGAGAGCAGTTTCTACTATCGAGCTTTTCGCGAACTCCGACCTTGGTTCCCGGTGAAGTACAACACTCAACTCACCTTTCGCGAATTCGGCCGGTCGGCTCCACATTCCCTCGTGTACGGACTCTATCGGGATGATGAGTTGAAAGCGCTTTCCACGATAGTGCAAGCAGGCCGAACAATAACTTCCTTCAAACTCACGGACGGGCACTTCCTGGCCGAGGTGGAACCAAAATCGATCGCACGCCTGGATAACTCAGACAATAACCGTGCTCGCTAGCAGGCTATCGCGGTGAGTTCGTTTGGCCTGTAATCCGGCGGCGAACATCCGAGTATCTCCAGGCGAAGGGCTTAGCGGAATTTGGCATAGGCGCGAACGCAGCGGATGAGATTGCGGGCCAGATCCGGTACGGAGGAGAATATGCCTCTGGCGACGACCTCGCGCTTCGTCTTGTGAGCGAGAGGTTGTCGAGAATGATGTGGATCTCCTGCTTGCCGCGGCAGTGTTTCACGACTTGCTCCAAAACGAGACGAACTCTTCACTGGCATACCTTGAAGACACGATCCACACACTAAAGAATTACTCAGAGACAGTCCACTAGAAAGCAGTAAGGCAGAAGCGGACGCTCGAGGTCAGTGTTGGGAACGGTCGCTAATAGGCCAATGAGACTCAGCTCACGAAAGAGCTGCTTAATCGCCGGTGAACGTATTCGAGGCGCGGCTTCTTTTCTTAACCTCCATCAGTCTGAGATCCGACATAAGCTACCATTTCGCTTCATGAACTCTGTTTCGAGACAGCTCTTGAAGAGCGAGGGTCTGAGCTGGCGGTTGCAAGTCCTAGCTTTCCTGGCCTGCGCAATAGCGGTTTCGTCGCGGAGACCCGATGCACTTTTCAATGCGCAGTTTTGGGGCGAAGACGGAGCCGATTGGTTTGCGCAAGCCTACAATCTGGGTTGGCTACATGCCTTAGGGCGTGCTGGAGCAGGATACCTACTCGCGGTTCCCCGCTTGGTGGCCTCGGCCGCCCTTCTCGTTCCACTGCGCCTCGCTCCGTTATTGATGAATTGCGTGGCGATCACTCTGCAGGTCCTGCCAGTCAATGTTTTACTCTCATCCCGCTGCTCGAAATGGGGTTCTCTTCCGATTCGTATGCTCTATTCCGCGGTCTACCTGGCGATCCCAAACTCTTGGGAGATACACGCTAATATCACTAATGCTCATTCCCATCTCGCCCTGGTGGCAATTCTGCTGGCGACTAGTGTGCCCGCAAAAAACTTGAAGTGGAAGGCTTTCGATATCACCATTCTTCTCCTGGGCGGATTAACAGGCCCCTGGTGTATTGTTCTGCTGCCGCTGGTGTTAGTGTTCTGGTGGAGACGCCGCTATCCTTGGTCTCTTGTTGTCGCTGCCATTGTGGGGCTTTGCGCAGCAATTCAGAGTTTCGTACTGCTGACGCATACAGGACCGGGAGCGCGTCCTGTGGGACAGCTAGGCGCGAGCCCTATGCTTCTCCTGAGACTTCTAGGAGGGCATGTCTTTGCCGGCGCATTGGTGGGCCATAATTTGGCCGTTGCGCATGGCCGTGGCACAATCATCGGCGTTTTTGTGCTGCTAGGCGGGGGAATTCTTCTTTACACGGTCTTGAAATCGAGATTGGAGTTTAAGCTTTTCCTTGCATTCTGTTCTACGCTCCTGGTGGCATCGCTGAGCAGGCCCATAATGGTAGAGGCGCCCTTGTTACAGTGGCCAGCCCTTCTGAACGCCAGGGGGAATCGTTACTGGTTCTTTCCCATGCTTGCGTTCCTCTGGTCACTGGTTTGGTGTGCGAGCGAGGATCAAAGGCGACTCGTTCAAGCGTCGTGTGCCGCCATACTCTTGACCATGACCATAGGAGTAGTTCGCGATTGGCGGTACGCGCCTTACGAAGATAAACACTTCCAAAGATACGCAGAGCAATTTCAGGCGGCCCCTCCAGGCACATCAATAGTCATTCCGATAAACCCCGACGGTTGGAGCGTTCGACTCACGA
>JBJMGJ010000170.1:0-6105 GCA_045807965.1 Bryobacteraceae bacterium
ACCCGGGTTCCGTAAAACGCCGCTCCGTCTCCTATTATTAAGCTGGACTTAAAAAGAGGCTGTAGCAAATACCTACTATGGTAAATACGCTATACTGAGGGCAGACGTACTTCTCGTCTTCTATCAAACCTCTTATTCACGCCTACGGTGCTCCGCTGTAGGCGTTTTCTTCTTTCCCCATGAATGACCCGTATAATCTGCAGCGCTTCGCTGATGCGCAAGCACCCGTAATCGAAGAGGTCCGCGCTGAACTCAGCCGAGGTCGGAAAGAGAGCCATTGGATGTGGTTTATCTTCCCGCAACTACGAGGGTTGGGTTCGAGTTCCATGGCTGAGCGATATGGCATCAGCTCTCGGCAGGAGGCCGAAGCTTATCTTGTTCATCCTGTGCTCGGCCCCAGATTGCGGGAATGCACCGAACTCGCCAACGCTGTTCCGAATACATCGGTGGAGCAAATCTTCGGTTATCCCGATAACCTGAAATTTCGATCGTCGATGACGTTGTTCTCCGCGCTCACTGCTGATGATGACATTTTTCGCGCCGCGCTAGACAAATACTTCAATGGTGAGCCCGACCCCGTCACCGCGGCGCGGCTGCGTTAGCCGGGCATTCAGAACCCGGTCACTTCTCCGCGCACTAAGTCCGCATAGCTTTCGCGCTGCCTCGCTACCACAACTCGTGCTCCGTCCACCAGAAGTTCACAGGCCCTTGGCCGCGAGTTGTAATTGGAAGAGAGCACGAAACCATAGGCTCCCGCCGTTTGAATCGCCACTAGGTCGCCAGCCTTCAATTCCGGCATAGATCGGCCGCGCGCGAAGAAATCACCGGTTTCACAGACTGGACCGACCACGTCGACTTCCGCTTCGCCCGGGGTCTCAGGACGCAGTACCGGGATAATTTCGTGATGCGCCTGATAGAGCGCGGGCCGAATCAGGTCGTTCATGCCCGCATCGACAACCACGAACGTTTTCCGTCCGTTGTGCTTGGTCAGAGTGACCCGGCAAAGAAGCATACCGGCCTCCGCCACGATCGACCGTCCCGGTTCCAGCATCAGCGTTACGCCGAGCGGCGCCACTAACGATCGAACTTGACTGATCATATCCGCGGGATAGACCCGGCGGTCGCTCGGGCGATACGGTACACCGATGCCGCCGCCGAGGTCCAAATGCCTGATGGCGATCCCTTCTGCCCGTAACCCATCCACCAACCGTATCGTTTTCCGCGCGGCTTCCATCAAAGGACCGGGATCGAGCAACTGAGAACCGATGTGGCAGCTGACGCCCTCCGGCACAATGCCGGGAAGCGCGGTAATCCGTCGGTAAATGGAAGGCGCCTCTTCCATCGCGACGCCGAACTTGTGTTCGCGCAAACCTGTCGAGATGTAGGGATGAGTGACCGCGTCAACGTCCGGGTTCACACGTAATGCGACCGAAGCCACTTTGCCGAGAGAAGAAGCGGCGTTCGAGATTGTCGTGATCTCGGCCTCCGACTCGCAGTTGAAACTATGGATGCCAGATTCCACTGCATAGCGAATCTCCCCTTCCGTTTTTCCGACGCCGGAAAACACGACGGAAGCGGGATCGGCCCCTGCGGCTAAAACTCGATAGAGTTCACCGCCAGACACGATATCGAATCCCGCACCCTCTTTGGCGAGCATGGCCAGCACGGCAAGATTCGAATTTGCCTTAACGGCAAAGCATATTTTGTGACTTACTCCTTCAAGCGCGTGGCGATAGCTTCGAAAGCGAGATAGGATTGCCCGTTTCGAATAGATATAACTGGGCGTGCCATACTCCTCGGCGATTTCGCGCAGGCATACGTCCTCGCACGTGAGTATTCCGTTCGAGTAGAAAAATTCACCGTCAATCAGCATTCAAGATTCGGGTCAGAGTACTCGCAGAGCGATCACGGTCTGATCGTCTGTGAGAGGGGTGGCGCCTCGGAAGCGATCGATATCCTCGAAAATTGCATTCACAATGTACTGCGGAGTTTTGTTTTGGTGCTTCTCGAACAGTGCTTCCGCACGTGCGCGTCCGTACTCGTCTGTATCGGACAACTGATCTTCCACTCCGTCTGAGTACAACAGGATCAGATCGTCACGCTCCGCGGCAAAGTTCACCTCGTCGTACTCCTGGTCGTCGAGCAAGCCAATCGGCACTCCCTCGGCGCGTATCTCCGATATTTTTCCGCGGCGGCAAACGAGAGGCGGCAAAGTCCCGGCGCTCGTGACCGTCAGCTTCAGCGCTTTCGAATCCCAGGAAAGGAGGGACAGCGTGGCGTACTGCGCATCCACGCGCCGCTCGAGAAGCGCCTCGTTCAAGTGCTTCATCAGTTGCGACGGCCTATCCCGGAGTGGAGCCAGAGTACGAAGTAAGCCCGAAATCAGAGCGCCATAAAGAGCTGCCGCTGCGCCTTTTCCGCTGACATCGCCGAATGCGATCAGAGTGTATTCGTCAGCGTGCTCAAAGAAGTCATAGAGATCGCCACTGATTTCCCTGGCGGGCCTTGTCTTAATCGCGACCCGCAAACCCACGACATCCGAGATGGTGCGAGGCGCAAGCACCGACTGCAGTTTGAACGCAGCTCTCAGGTCCTGCTCCATGCGTTGTTCGCGCTTCGCGAGTTCCTCATAGAGACGTGCGTTCTCGACCGATGTCGCAATCTGGGGAGCCAGAAGACCAAGCGCCCTCACATGGTCGTCGGTAAAGAAGCCAAGCCGGGCGCTTTCGAGATCCATAACGCCCACCACACGATCCCGCAGCACCAGGGGCACAGCGACTTCGGAGAGTACATCCGAGTGCGACGCGATATACCGCGGATCTCGCGTCACATCCGCCACTCGAACCACCTGTCGCGCTTGGAACGCAGCGCCGGTGACACCTTTCCCGAGCGGAATGTTGTTCACAGTCGTCTTCTGGTCGTAACGTTGGCTAAACCGGCAGCTCAGCACTTTGCGCTCATCGTCAACGAGGAAGATGCTGAACGCGTCGAAATTGATCAAAGCCCTGATCGTCAGCGCAATCTTCGTCAGCAGCTCATCAATGTCCAGAATGGAGCTGAATTCCTGGGATACGTGCGCAAGGACCCGCAACGTGCGATTTTGCCGTTCCACGCGCCGGTAGAGCCTGGCATTGTCGATTGCAATACCGACGCGACTGGCAATCAGCGCGAGCAACGACTGGTCCTGCTCGTCGAAGGCTTTAAGGTGGGTTGCCTGAAGGTCAATGATTCCGACGAGTTTGCCCCGGACAAGCATCGGCACGGCCAATTCAGCTCGCACCGCGTCCAGAGCATTTAAATAGCGGGCATCTACCCGGACATCTTCCACCAGGATTGGTTGCCGCGATGCGGCTGCTGAGCCCGTGATACCTTCGCCCAGTCGGATTACGAGGTTCTTCGCCACTTCGTCCCGATGACCGATCGAGTAACGCATTCTCAGCGTGCGGGTTTTGTCGTTGAACAGCAGGATCGCGAACAGTTCGTACGGAACGACGTCTTTGATGATCTCCGCGACATTCCCGAGCAGACGATCGAGATCCAGTGTTTCGGCAGTAACCGTGCTGACTTCCAGAAGGAAATCGAGGAGCTCCGCGCGTTCTCTGAATTCGGCTTTGCGAGACACCGGCACTAGTAACTTCCTGAGTCTTTTCCTGAAGAACCCACGTTTGAGCCCGACTCAAGCTCCCGGAGGATGCTGATGCCCGAACTCGTTCCAATTCGGCTGGCTCCGGCGTTCACCATCTCACGAAGAGCGGGGAGCGTCCGAATGCCTCCCGACGCTTTCACTCCGATTCCGTGGCCGACGATACTCCGCATCACGCTTACATCCTCGGCTGTCGCGCCACCGCCAGCGAACCCGGTCGAGGTTTTTACGAAATCGAGACCCGCTTCTACCGCCAATCGGCAGGCAACTCGCTTTTCTTCAGCGGAAAGCAGACTTGTCTCGAGGATGACTTTGAGGATCGCGCCGTTCGCGTGAGTCAAATCCGCAAGCTTCTTCAACTCTTCTCCGACTACCCGAGCTTCGCCAGATCGCAAAGCCCCAATGTTCTGGACGACGTCCAGTTCGGTCGCGCCTTCCTCCAGCGCCGTTCGCGCCTCCATGAGTTTCGTTTCCGTCTTGTTCGCTCCCAGCGGGAACCCAATGACGGTACAAACGCGAACGGAGGAGCCTGCGAGCTGCTGTTTTGCGAGACGAACCCAAAACGGGTTGATACAGACCGAGGCAAATGAGAACTGGTGCGCCTCAGCGCAGACCCGGATAATGTCGGCTCTCGTAGCATCCGGCTTCAGTAAGGTGTGGTCGATCAGCGAAGCAACTGTGTCAGGTCGGTCGAGGTTCAAATCAGTCCTCTTCAGAGAGGGAGAGGGAGGGGACGCAGGATGACTCAGCATCCTTGCCCGACAAGGATATCATGCGCCTGAAGCGAAACGTCAGGTCAGCCCCGGGACGTACGATTTCATTTACTTTCAAGTATTTAGAATAGCGAATCTCGGCCGGTTAGCGCACCTACGCGGCGTCTCAAACCGAGGCGGTAGAATTGGTGCACCATCCAAACGGGAAAGGGATCTCACCCCAAATGCTGCCCCACCGCTGTTCGGCAGAAACATGGCCGATCCGGCTCGCTCTTGAAGCGTTAAGCTTCGGGGATATAGCCTGCCTATGAATGTGCGTGGTCTGCTCTTCGGAGCTGTAATCGGACTTCTTGTTGTCGGGGCAGGCTACGCGACGGTATCTTTCCCTACGCAAAGCGACCCCACCGTAGTCGGCCAACGCACAACGCGAAAGCTCCAGGCCGCGATGCCGTTCCGGCAATATCCGGGCGTGGAGTATTTCGATTTTCCACTGCCTCCTGATTACGCCACGCCTGGAGAATGGGTCTTCGCCCGGTTCATGTACCGATCGGCGTGGGGACGCCGTAGCCGTAGCAATTGGACCATCGATTACCCCCGTTCTGATCGACACCTTGCGGGGGCCGTCCGCCGGCTGACGCGTGTCGATGCACGGTCGGTGGAACAACCCGTTGCGGCTGAAGACGGCGACGATATCTACAATTGGCCATGGCTGTACGGAGTGGAAGTCGGACACTGGGATCTGACCGATCTCGAAGCGGCCAAACTTCGCGATTATCTCCTCCGCGGAGGCTTCTTCATGTGTGACGACTTCCATGGAACCATCGAATGGGATGTCTTCGTCGCGAGTATGAAAAAGGTGTTCCCGGATCGGCAGATTGTTGACCTGCCTGACAGTGATCCGATCTTTCACTCGGTCTATGACCTGGACGATCGATACCAGGTCCCTGGCGAGCAATTTGTTTACACTCACCAGACCTTTGAATATGACGGTTATGAGGCCCGCTGGCGCGGCATTTATGACGATAAAGGACGGGTGGTGGTAGCAATCTGCCACAACATGGATTTAGGCGACTCCTGGGAACACGCCGACAATCCCGAATATCCGGAACAGTATTCCGCGCTCGGATTTCGGATCGGTGTGAACTACCTCATCTATTCCATGACACACTAATACCTCAACCGGCATGTTTGAATTCCTGTTTAAGTATCCGGCTAGTGCTTTTTCGCGGGGCACTATTGTGCTCCTCGGATCCTGGCCGAAATGGGTGCTGATGGCGGGGATCGTTCTCGCCGCGGCGCTTCTTGCGCTGGTGATCTGGCGCGGGCGTTCCAGGCTAAGAAACACTGTCCGGGGATGGCATGCCGTGGTTCTCTGGCTGCTGCAATCAGCTTTGCTGGCGACGCTGCTGCTGCTTCTCTGGCAGCCCGCCATTAGCGTCACCTCGCTGAAACCACAACAAAATATCATCGCGGTGATTGTGGACGACAGCCGGAGCATGTCGGCAAAGGATGGCGGGGAGACGCGATCCGCGGTAGCGCGGCGACTTTTAGATTCCAACTTGGTCAATGAACTCGGGAAGCGGTTCCAGGTGCGCCTATACCAGATGGGTTCGGGTGTCGAACGATTGAAGTCGACCGCTCAACTCTCGGCGAACCAGCCCTCCACACAAATTGGCAAGAGCCTTCGGCAGATTGCCGACGAGGCCGCGACCTTACCCATCGGAGCTGCGGTACTTTTGACAGATGGCG
>JBJMGJ010000171.1:0-4156 GCA_045807965.1 Bryobacteraceae bacterium
AGGAAAAACCAAACCATGATGATGCCGTGCATCGTAAACAACTTGTTGTACGTTTCGGCATTGACCAGCCAATTTCGAGGCTGAACCAGTTCCAACCGCATGAGCAACGCGAAAAATCCGCCCAAAAAGAAGAAGAACGTAATGGAGATGGTATAGAGAATGCCGATCCGCTTGTGGTCTGTTGTGAGCAGCCAGGATAGGAGTCCCTGCTCTTTGTTGAGATACGTTTCTTTAACCGAGTGTTCTATCGCTTCTTGAATCATCAGCGTTCCTGAAGGTGCGAGCCCGAAATTGAGGTAGCCCCGGGGCCTGCGATTCCCTTCTCCTGTCCGGACTCCTTCGAAGCCGTTCCCGAACTGGACGGCTGCTCAGTTCCTGGTTCGGGCCCAAGCGCCTTGACGTAAGAGATCAAAGCGACCACCTGGTTTTCGGTGAGTTGTCCCGTATAGTTCGGCATAACGTTCGGTTGAAAGCCGTAGACGATCTTGGCATTCGGATCGAGGATCGATTCGCGGATGTAACTGGCATTCGCAGTCACAGTTGGTCCGCCCGCGATCTCCACTGGACGTCCGTACAGGTTCTTAAGATAAGGAGCCCGGCCCTGGCGATCGAACTGGTGGCAATTCGCACATCCAAACTGGTGGTAGAATTTCTCGCCTTGTGAAGCAAGTGATCCTTCAGCCGCTCCTTCGGTGAGCCACTTCTGATAGTCTTGCGGCGCCATCGCGTAAATCCAGCCAATCATTCCCGAATGTTTGGTGCCGCAGTATTCGGCGCAGAACAAGTGATACTTACCGGGCGTGGTCGCCTTAAACCAGATGGTGGTGTAACGCCCTGGCAGGACGTCCTGTTTCGTTCGGAATGCGGGTACGAAAAAGCTGTGAATTACGTCTTGCGAGATCATGGACAACTCGACGGAACGGCCCACCGGGATGTGAAGTTCGTTAATTTCGCGCTGCCCCTCCGGGTGCTGCAACTGCCACATCCATTGTTGGCCAACGGCGTACATTTTAATGGAGTCGCCCGGCGGTCGTTCGATGTCGAAGTACAGCCTCGAGCCCCACGCAAACATTCCGATGAAAAAGAGGAACGGCATCACGGTCCACGCAACCTCGACGGGGATAACGTAGCGTGTCGGGCGTCCCATTTCGTTGTCCCGTTTGCGATGGTAACGGAGCGCGGAATAAATCAGAACCGACGCAATCCCTACCGCAACGGAGGTGCACAAGACCACCATCAGCACGAAGAAGAAGTTCACCTGTCCGGACACAGATGAAGCCGAGTCAGGCCACAATTGGAGCGCCGTGTTCATGCTTTCGAAACGCCCTTGGCTATCGTGCTGTGCTCACGAAGGTCCCGCCGCCACAGAAGGAACATCCCGCTCACGAGCAAAATGAGCGTCAGGATGCCGGCCCCTCGTAACGTGTTCATCACTGTGGAGCCGTATTTCCCCGTCTTCGGGTCGTAGTGGTAGCAAAGCAGTAGTATCTGGTCGACAGGGGAACCAATGCGATTGTGAGAGGCTTCCACGAGCCCCAGTTTGAGATCCTTGGGTTCATAATTCACGCCGTATAAGTAACGCGCGATTTGTCCCTCCGGGCTCAGAAGGATGACTCCGCTCGCGTGGATGAACGTCCGGCTTTTCTCATCCCAGCGGTAATGAAAGCCGAGGGCGTTCATCACGGCATGGATGGAATTGGACGTACCGGTGAGAAAGTGCCATCCCTCCGTTCCCGCTTTACTCGAATAGCTCGCGGCGTAGTGCGCCCGTTTGGCGCTTGCAATAGCCGGCGTATCCGCGGGGTCGAAGCTAACCGCAACTACCTCAAAATCCCGGCCGGGTCTCATTGAGAGTGGGCGCATGGCCGCAACAGCCCCGCTGAGAACCTGGCTGCATAACATCGGGCAACCGAAGTAAACTGGCGCCAGAAGGACCGGTTTGCCGTGGAAGTACTTCTTCAAAGGTACGGACGCGCCATTTTCATCCAGAAACTGGGTGTCCAACGGAATTTGATTCCCCAGTCTTTGGTCAATCCCGATGCCGTTCACTTTGGGGGCGGAAAACGATTCAGCAGCGTATATCGCCGCCAGGCTCGCGTATAAAGAAACGACGAGGACAACAACACGTCTCATCTCGGCTCCGGCTGCACCTTTCCTTCGAAACCTGTCAATCGGCTTCCTTCTTCGGGCGGGGTGAGGGGTGAATTAGGCGCTCCATTTTGCGCAGGAAGCCCATGTTGAGCAACGATCCGCATTGCCTCTTCGATAGGGATCGCAACCCGGCCTTTACTTCGGTCCAGCCAGTAGTAGTGGGTGAGTTCCCAGTCCTTCCGAGCACGGAACGTTTGCAGATCCTGCTCCGGAGAGGACTGAAGCCTCGGTTCGGGCGGAAGCGTCACGCCGCTGCGCGTGGCGGGAAGGGTCGGTGGGCTTACTTCGGCACGATAGTTCTTCAGCGAGACGAAATAAAAGAACAGCAGGCCGACTGTGAGCCACATGCCTGCCAGAAAACACGCGCCGCCGATGATGACGCCGCGAGTATGGAAATCTGATTCTTCGAAGCGAACGTCCTTATGTCTCGGGTCTGGCTTCGGTTGGCCGAGATGGTGGCGAAGATCGGCCGCAGCCTCAATCACGCCTCCTACCGAACCGGCAAAGTGTCCCGTGAAACTAGCGACCTCCCGAAGGAAGCTCCGGTCATTCTTCTTCGCCATGTTCTAAGGCCCTTTCCAAATTAGGTGCGCCCACGGGAAGTAGAGGACGAGTCGGTAGTTGTCGAATGAAGGCAGCAATCCAAAGCCCTCCGATGGCGATAGGCACTGAGAAGTTGAGCCAAGAAATTCGGAGCCCTCCTTCGTAGTAACTCGGCATAACGATCCACATCAAGTCGACAAACCGCATCAAAATGATTAAGGCAACCACGGAGCAGAGGATCGTCGCGTTGCGCTTTACTCGTTTCGACAGAAGTAGAAGGAAGGGGACGATGAACTCGAAAACGATCAGCATGACCCCGAGCCATCCCCAGCTTGTGCCTAAGCGTCGCAGATACCAGGGAATCTCATCGGTCAAATTACCCGACCAGACGATCAGTAACTGTGAAAACGAGAAGTAGGCCCAGAGCATTACAAAAGTAAGCAGAAGCTTGCCCAAATCATGTAAATGGGCGGCCTTGAAAACGCTTTTGAGCGGCTCTCTTTTTGCCAGCAGTGCCATGGCAATAATGACGAACGCGAACGCGGATAGTCCCTGATTGGCGACAAACAGAAATCCCCAAATGGTGGAGTACCAGTCCGTCTCAAGCGACTCAGCCCAGTCCACGGCCGCGAAGGTCACTGTGAACACGTACAAGATCAGTCCGGCTGCGCTTAGCGATGCCAGGCGCTTCTCCGAACCGCCACTTTCGTCTTGTTCCGCCGACCACCTATTTAAGAGATAGCTAAAGGCATACCAGATGGCAAAGTAGATGGCCGCGCGTAACAGGAACATCGTCGGATTCATGTAGACAGCCCGATGTTGCAGCGCATATTCTTTGCGGACGAGGTCGGGATGAGCCCAGTCGTAGAGATGGGGGATTCCGATTGCGATGGGCAGGAAGAGAAGCGCGAGGAAGGGAAGTGTGCGGGTGGCGGATTCAAGCGTCCTGCGAGTCACAATGCCCCATGCGCCCGCGGTAAGGTACTGCATCATGACGATCCCGAGCGCTCCGAGAGCAACGCCGAGCCAAAACAGGTACCCCATCAAATACGAGCGAAAGAAATCGCCTGGGTAGAGGAATGCACCGACGCAGGACACCGCCGAGAACAGCACGCCGACGCCGAGCGAGCGCGTAAATAAACGCTTCAGATCTGCTTCGAGCTCCGGAGATGCGTTGAAGGATGTTCTCATCGGTTTCGCCCAATTTCAGGCGCCGCGCCCTTCGCCTGCAAGTCTTGCAAAATGGAACTGGGAACGTCCTGGACGCTTGCATTCCTGCTCAACTGCAAAGCGCGAAGATAGGCGACGATAGCCCAGCGGTCCCGCACTTCCACGATTTGTTCCTTATAGCCCGGCATGGCTCCAAAGCCGTTGTTCACCACCTGAAACAGGTAACCGGGGGGCACGCTGCGAAGCCGCGGGCTGTGCAGGCTTGGCGGAATCCAGAAACCGCGCTTATGGA
>JBJMGJ010000172.1:0-4925 GCA_045807965.1 Bryobacteraceae bacterium
ACCGCTTCTGCTCCGGATCCTCCAATCCGGGTACGGGCAACAGCCAGGGATCGGGCACGGAGTTTACAACCCGAGACAGCACGTCCTTCTTCAGCAATGCGCGCGATACCCGGTCGGCTTCCTCGATCCCGCCCGCCCAAGGCAGAAGGATGTGATTCCGTATCGGAGCAAAAGGCGAAGCCGCCGCCGTTTCTATGTCGCCCCAATTGTGATGAAAGTAAAGAGCGGCGCCGTGATCGATCAGATAAAGGTTCTTGTGCCAGCAGAGAAGATTGGGATTGCGGGCTGTACGGTCGATGTTCGTGATGAACGCATCGAACCATACTGCGCGGGATGCCAGCTCGGGATCCGACCGATCGCTTGCCGCGGGGTCGAACATGACAGAGCCCGGCAGGTAGTCCAAAGCAAGGTTCAGGCCCACACTCCGGGACAACAGTTCACGAATCTCGTAATCAGGCTCGTTCCGGCCCAATGCCGCGTCGATCTCCACAAACACAATCTCCGGCACTGGTAAGCCAAGCGCACGGCCAATTTCGCCTCCCATCAGTTCGGCAACAAGGGCGAGCGGACCCTGGCCGGCACCACGGAACTTGACTACGTACAACCCGAGATCATCTGCCTCGACAATCGCAGGAAGGGAGCCGCCTTCCCGCAGCGGCGTCACGTAACGGGTGGCTTGGACAGTGCGAAGCATCGCTACGCAAAGTGTATCGGGGGCGGGCAGCGACGAGTTGCTGAGCCCTCATCGTGCTGCCATCGAGGCTAGAATAAAGGCCTGAAATACCGTTTCTCCCTCTGCCTCGCGGCTCTTCTCGGAACCTGTGCTCCCTCCTCGCCGGGTGCTGATTCCATACCATCCGCCATGCTTGCGGCGCACAACGTCTACCGCCGGCAGATTGGTACACCACCTCTCGAGTGGTCAACTCGTTTGGCAGCAACCGCCCAGAGTTGGGCTAACGAACTGGTCCAAACCGCGGTTCTCAAACATCGCTCGGACCTCCAGGTGGGAGAGAATCTTTTCGAAGCTGTAGGCCGGCCCGCGGACGTAAGGCAGGTTGTCGATTCCTGGGCGGCAGAACGGTCGGCCTACCATCCCGAAACGAACAGTTGCTCCGGCAGGTGCGGCCACTACACACAGATCATCTGGCGCGATACGAAACGAGTGGGATGTGGCGTTGCCCGGGAAGGCCGGCGTGAGATCTGGGTCTGCAACTATGACCCGCCTGGCAACATAATCGGAGAAAGACCCTACTGAGCAGTTGTGGCGTCCCTAGAAGCCTTCGTACCGGATCCAGAAACTCTCGCGCCAGGTCTGGCCCGGCTCAACGCTCTTAAGTTCGGCGTACTTCCCGTCATGAGCCAGATTCAGCGCGTTCGTAATGGCGGTCATCGGTTCAAAACAGACGAAATCCCTGCGAGGCGGCGCATAAACCAACCCCACCTGGTACCGCGGTCCATAGATGACCTGGATCTTCTTCGCGCCCGCTTCGAACGAAAAAACCGCGTGCCCGTTTTCATCTCGGATCAGATCTGTAAATCCGTCGTCGAAGGTGTGGTCGCGGAGAGAAATCTCTTGTGGTAACTGATTCGGCGTCAATTCTCCGGTTGCCAGAAGTTTCGCATCGGTCTCGACGTGCTTACGCGCAGGAATTCGAATTGATGCTTCTGAACGGGGAATTTGTGGAAGGTTGAAATAGGGATGAAAACCGAGCGTGATTGGCATGGGCTCTGAGCTCTTGTTTGTCACCTCGGTGCGAACCTCAAGCACGCCCTCGTGAAGACGGTACGTCATTCGGTATTCATGGGCGAACGGCCAATTGACCATCAATTCCGGGTATTTCCAGAACACCAGATGACTGGTGACGTGGGCGGATTGGTCATCGGCTGCCACTTCCTCTACCTCCCAATACCGCGACGAGATCATCAGACCGTGCATCGCCACCTTGTCCGGACTGATTCGGAGATTGTCGAAACCGTCGTTGAACAGATAATGTTTACCGTTGGCCCAAAAACCGCCGCCGCCGATCCGGTTCGCCCACGGAGCTAGGAACGGTATCCCGTTCAGTCCTCTCGTCCTGTCCTGGTTCAACGCCGCGGCGTCCGGAAAGGGATTGTAGAGGAGATTGTTGCCGTGGACCTTGAACTCGTATGCGCGATTCCCGTAGGAAGGAAGGACCGAAACCTGCTCGGAGCGCGACGAATCGGCTAGTCGGATAATCTCCACGCCTGCTTCGTTCATACGTTCCGCCGTATACCGCGGCGCCCCAAGCGCCACTACAGGACAGATAAGGGCGAGATAAAGCTTCGCTCGCTTGAACGCTCGCATGCTAGACGTCATTGGATTCTTTCGGTGAATTTTCACATCTGACGCATTCCAGTCTGTGCCCCAGGAACTGCGTCCTGCCCGCTTGTGTTAGAACCCACTCGCGATTCGACCAGGGAGGATTATGTCGCATGTGAATGCCGTGCCCGCACTCTAGGTCTGCCACCCAGTCGTGCGTTTCGTCCTGGTGGAAACCGATGATCTTCCGGAGCAGATTATGGTTCCCTCGATGTAATCCGTTTCTTGATCGGCAGCAGAACGTAAAGAGTGAACATGTTTAGAAGTGCAAGCGCAACAGCAATCACGAATTGATTCATGGCGATTGCCGCACCGATGATGGCGGCATTCCACAAGCTCGCTGCTGTGGCGGTACCTCTAACTGTGGCCTTTTGTTTCAAAATGGCGCCGCCACCGATAAAACCAATGCCGGTAATGAGCCCTTGCAAGAGACGCGACTGAGCTGCCGGGTCGGTATGAGCTCCCATCAAGAGAATATAGCCGCAACTGGCCATACTGACGATCGGAAAGGTTCGAATGCCCGCGGTATGAGCCTCCCTCTCGCTTTCCCATCCCATCCCGAGCGTCAGTACGTAAGCGAGTATCAGGCGGCCCAGGTCTTCCAATATTCCCTCCGGATCCGTGTATGCTCGAAGCTTTCTCTCACACGCTTGACGCCACCCTGATTCAAGGATTGACGACGAGGAGCCTCAGCCCTAGAAATGCTCCTGCGGAGATCGCGGCCGCGGCTGGAATGGTCAGGACCCAAGCCACCAGTATATTTGCGGCGAGCGTCCAACGCACGGCCCGCACTCTCTGGATGGCTCCTACACCCGCGATCGAACCGGCAACGACGTGAGTTGTAGAAACCGGCAGACCCAGATGAGTAGCGAAGAAAATGGATATCGCAGCGCCCGTTTCCGCCGCAAACCCGCTCCGCGGTTTGAGCCGGGTCAAGCGGGTTCCCATGGTTCGCACAACTCGCCAGCCGCCGCTCAGAGTGCCTAATCCCATAGCCGTCGCCGAAATCACAATCACCCATTTAGGGACGACGAACGAGCTCTGGAAATGCCCCGCGACGAGCGCAGCTGTGATGATTCCCATCGTTTTCTGGGCATCGTTGGTTCCGTGGGCGCCGCTCAACAACGCCGCCGAGAGAAGCTGGGCATGACGAAAGTAACGATCCATGTGCGCGGGGGTCCACCGATGAAACATGCGATAAACCGCAATCATCAGTACAAACCCAAGCACGAGGCCCATCAGCGGCGCCGCAACGATGAAAGCAATCGTGCTCGGCCATTTGCCGACAATGATTCCACCCATTCCGGCCTTGGCGACCGCGGCTCCCGCATAACCGCCGATCAAGGCGTGAGACGAGCTGATAGGCAGTCCGAAATACCAGGTGAGGACATTCCAGATCACGGCGCCAATCAACCCTGCCAGCACGACGTACGGGGTGACGATCTCAGTGTTAACGAATCCCTTTCCGACCGTCGCGGCGACCCCGGTTCCGAACACTAAAGCGGCGAAGAAATTAAAGACCGCCGCCATAGACACTGCCTGTGTGGGATTCAGCACACGAGTAGCAACAACCGTAGCGATCGAATTAGCCGCGTCGTGAAAGCCGTTTACGAAGTCGAACAGAACCGCGATCGAGATGATCAGAACAACCAGAGACAGCGTTGACATGCGACTAGAAGTTCTTTATCGCGACGGATTGAAGGACGTCTGCGACATCTTCGCAACGGTCGGTAGCGTTCTCAAGCAGTTCGTAAACTTCTTTTTGCTTCAAGAGTGAGACAGCATCCATGTCCGAAGCGAACAGGTTTGCAATCTGCGCGCGCTCGATCGCGTCCGCCTGGTTCTCGATGCGATTCACCTCAACGCATTGGTCCAGACAGGGTTTCCGGTCCTGCAAAGAGTCAATGGCGCTTGAGATGGCGCGACAGCTATCGCCCACCAACTGGCCCAGGCGCACACAGGGCTCCGGTATCGGATCCAGTCGATAAGCCACGATTCGAAACGTGGCATCCTCGACCGCGTCCAGCACGTCATCCAATGCGGTCGCAAGCGCCTGAATATCCTCAGGGTCGAAGGGCGTCAGAAACGTAGATTGTAATCTGCGGAAGATCTCGTGAATGACCTCATCCCCGCTTCGTTCGAGAGCCTCCATTTCCTTGGAGGCATCGCGCATGGCGCTGTACCCGCCTTGCAAACTGGTCGCCAACAGAGTCGAAGACTGGCAAAGGAGGCGAGAGTGTTGACGGAAGAGGTCAAAGAACTTCTCGTCTTTCGGTAGAAGATTCATCAGACTGTCAGGTTAGACAAGGGAAGCGAGCGTTTTTGGACATGGAAGACGAATGTAGTTTATACCAGCGGACGCTTTCTGTCTGACCTTTACGATTTGCACCGTGAGGTCCCGTCGAAGTAGCGTGCTGACGGCGATGTGAAGCAAGTGTTTTTTAGCTTTCTTTCACTGTGGAATGCAATGGCAGATCACCTGGTCCCAGTTCGGGCTTCGAGCGCTGGACGGCTTAGGGCTGTAGACGATCTACGTCTCTTGGATGTAGAATTTCTACATCTATGCCGACCCGGGAGTCCTACA
>JBJMGJ010000173.1:0-3896 GCA_045807965.1 Bryobacteraceae bacterium
AACGTGAAGCTGCACTTCACGCCTACCTATTCGTCCTGGCTCAATCAAGTCGAGATCTGGTTCGCACGGCTGGAGCGCGAAGTCATCGCTCGAGGTATCTTCACTTCAGTTGGAGACCTTTCACGCAAACTCATGCGCTACATCCGTGCCTATTCAAAAAACGCCCGCCCTTCAAATGGAAGTATTCCGATCTTCGCAGGAGATTTCGCCCATGCTAACGAACTCGCTGCGACGGGCCACTAGCCGATGAGGCGTGTGCTTGCCCGAGCGATCACGCCCCATCGCTACGCCGGAATGCCCGTTCCGGCGATGCCACGTTCTGCTTGTTCACTGAATCGACAGGCGGTTGCCCAGACCGCGCGTCCTTTGCACGTTGCCCGGCGTGCAAAGCAGTTACCGTTAGCGAACGTGGAAACTGAGGTTGGAAGCGCGGGATCTGGACGAAGTCTTCACTGTGAAAACTGTCCGTTCCGCGCAAGAGCCGCCGTCCAAAACTAACGCTGGCTCCAATACCTGGCTTTCAAACTTCTGAAGCTGGTCGGCCGACATGACTGGTCGGATCGCATTAAGAACCGGTTGGCTGGAAATAGAAGCGATAGCGAACCCGGTTGCCCATTTTGCCGGAAGACCATACGTGGAAGCTCCCAAGACCGCTAAAACCCCGGTCATCGAAGTGAGCCCGATGCTCACAATATTGAAAGCACTGTGCTCCTGGTTGTGGAGAATGGCCGCAAGCATTATCTGGCGGCCGATCGGCTGAATGTCGGGATTTGACTGCGCCAGACTTTGGAAGATCTGGCTGCTCACGATCGTCTCCTTGGCTGCGGTCAGGTTGCAGATGCTCAAGTCGTATGCGCCCACTCCCTTGGGCATCGCCCCATAGTTCTGCCGGAGGAGATCTGGCGGGATGGATGTCCCCGTAACGTCGAATGTTGTCTGCCCAAAGCTAAAAGTGCCCCACAACGTCAGGCAAGCTAAGGCGGTTGCAACTCTTCTCATCAGATCTCCTCGTCCTAGGTCAGCGAGTGCGTCGCCCGACCTGCACAAGAAATAAATCCGTGCGAAGGGCCTGCTACCCCAATTCGCGCTTAATTGCCTGAAGGCAAACGAGAAAACTTTCTTCTAGGAGGTGTGATGGATAAAGTTTTGAGAGTGAGTTTCAAACCATCGGCTTGGCGGATGCTCTAGCCCCCGGAGTTTCCGCGGCTGCTTTCACTGTTTTGATGGCTATGCCGGTAATCGTAACCGGCTGGTTCGGTTTATCGGCGGCATCCCTAGGAACCTTTGAGATGGCATCTGCAACATCTTGCCCTGAGACTACCTCGCCGAAGATGGAATAGTTGCCGTTCAGGTGTTCTGCTGGGCCCACGGTGATGAAGAACTGGCAGCCATTCGTATTCGGACCGGAATTAGCCATTGCCAGGATGCCCGGTCGATCGAACTTCAGGTTCGGGTCAATCTCGTCGTCGATCTTGTAGCCGGGCCAGCCGTTTCCTGTTCCCGTAGGATCACCGCCCTGGATCATAAAATCAGGAATTACCCGATGGAATGTGGTCCCGGAATACAGAGGAGTCCGCTTGGGCCTGCCCGTTTTCGGATCAGTCCAGATTTTGGTCCCCGTTGCCAGCCCGCGGAAATTCGCCACTGTTTTGGGCGCTTCCTTCTCGAATAGACGACAAACGATGTTGCCCATTGAGGTGTATATGACCGCGTATAACCCAGGTTCCGTTGGTAGAGGTACCGCCGGCAACTCAGGCGCTTTCGCTTTTGGTGCGGGACGAGGGGAAGTTGGCCGATGAGTTTGTGTGAGCCCGGAAAGGGTAAAACTCAGGACGGCCAAGGCGGAAAGAGCAACATTTCGCATCTTATTCGCTCATTATAGGTCGCTAAAGCCGCCCGAATCGCAGAGAACTGTCTCGTTGATGCCACTTCCTTTTCGTGGAGGTTGGGGCCGCAGCTTTCCGGACGCCTCTGACATCTCCTACAATCCAAGTAAGCACCTAAATTATGAAGTTTGCCCTGACCGCAACGGCCGTTTGTGCGTTTCTACTCTCTACTGCTTGCACGCAGAGCCCCGAGAAGCTCATCGCAACCGGCAATCGCTACCACGCCAACAGGAAGTTCAAAGAAGCTTCTATTTTGTACCAGAAAGCGATCGCAAAGGATAAGACAAACGCTGAAGCGTACTACCGTGAGGGGCTTAACCTTATCGATAGTGCTTATCAGGATCCTGCCGCATACGGCGAAGCGGTGAAATTTCTACGCCGCGCAATTGACCTTAAACCAGAAAACGTGGATGCGGAGGCAAAGCTCGCCGAAATCTACTTAGCAGCGTACGCGGCAAATCCCAAGCAAGGTAAGAACCTCTTGCCGGAACTCAAGGATCTGGATGGCAAGATCCTCCAGCACGATCCGAATTCGTTCGACGGGATCCGGATTCGAGGCATGATCGACCTGGCCGAAAACGATCGGGATGCTGCGCTCAAGAGTTTCGAAAAAGCCAATCAGATACATCCGCATTCCCGTGACTTGATCAGCTGGTATGCCGAAGCCTTGTCACAGGCTCAGCGTGGTCCTGAGGCGGAATCGCTAGTTCGCGATATGCTCGCCTCCGATAAGACGTGGGCGCCGGGCTATGACTTCCTGTTTCTGCTCTATTCGCGGCAGAATGACAAAGCGAAGGCGGAGAGTGTTCTGCGCGAACGCGTGAAGAACGATCAGGCTAGTCCCGTTGCAGTACAGAACCTAGCCAACTACTTACTAGCGAACAACCGGTTCGACGAAGCCGAAGGGGAGATGAAGCGCGTCCTGAGCGACAAAAAGGACTTTCCTGGCGGGCGAGAGATGCTCGGCGACTTCTATATGCGTAGCCGGAAGTTTGACCAGGCGATGCAGCAATATCAGGCCGGTCTAAAGGAAGACGCGAAGAACGCGGTTGCGTACCAGCAGCGGATTGTGACCGTCTATGAAGCCACCAATCGCCACAATGAAGCGCTTCAACTGGCAAAGAAGGTCGCCGACGAGAATCCAAAGGACAAATCCGCAACGGAGGTCTATGCTGCGCTTTTGCTGCAGAGCAACTCGAAAGAAGCCGTCTCCAAGTCGGTAGACGATCTGAAGCGGATGCTCCAGAATAATCCGAACGACGGAGCGCTCCATTATCAACTGTCGCGTGCGTATTTTGGGATCGGTCAGCCGGACAAAGCTCTGGGTGAAGCTCTCGAGGCTGTTCAGGACGAGTCCAAGGAGAAAGCTCCGAAGCCGGCCGTCATTCTGGGTGCACGAACCCTGGCTGGTCGGGTTTATGCGGACAGGGCTGATAACGCAAAAGCACTCGAACAGGCCGATGCCGTCCTCGCCATAGCACCAAAGAACCCGGATGCCCGGCTTCTGCGCGACCGGGCCCTTGTTGGAATGAATCAGGCGGATAAGGCCATCGATGATCTGGAACAGTTGGTCCGGGAGTTCCCGACGATGAACGATGCTCACCTTCAGCTAGCCGGCTTGTACATGATGCAGAAGCAAATGGATAAGTCGTTCGCCGAATTCGAGAAGGTCTGGAAATCTAATCCGCCGGACACTCGAGGGTTCGTCGGTATGCAAGCGGTTAAGCTTGCCCAAGGCAAAGGCAATGAAGCTGTCGCATCGCTGAAGGACTTAGTGGAGAAGAATCCCACTGTTCCCGCCTATCGCCTCCAGTTAGCAAACTTCCAAACTACGGCTGGCGCTCAACAGGCGGGGAGCAACCCGGCTGCTGCCCGTCAGCTGTTTCAAAGTGCGGCCGACAACTACCAGGAGATTCTGAAGACGGATTCGAATTCGAGCGACACCTGGGTTCGCCTCGGTATGTTGCAAAGGCAGCTTGGCAGCTACGATCAGGCGATTTCTTCTTTTGA
>JBJMGJ010000174.1:0-8657 GCA_045807965.1 Bryobacteraceae bacterium
CGATCATCTCGAGCATGTTGGCCGCGGTAGCTTGGAAGAAACCGATGCCGCGTACTAGTTGTGGCTCAGTGGAGTCGGGCAAAGTTATAGGGTATGACAGAACCGTTTTGCGAATAGCCACGGCGTTAGCTCTGCTCGCTTCTCTTGCTCTCGGGCAAACGGAACTACAACAGGCATTGACCCTGGCTCGCGCCGGCCGGTTTGCCGAAGCGAGAGACATGATGAAAGGCGTGGCCGCACCCCGTGCGATTCCGCAACAAGTCGCCTACCATCGGCTGAAAGCGGCGATCGCGTCCGGCTTGCATGAGAACGGGACCGCGGCTGCAGAGATGGAAGCAGCTCTTGCTCTCTCGCCCGGTGATGGTTCGTTGCTGCTCGCCACAGCCGTGTCAGAGGACCAGGCGGGCAATGATAAGAAAGCCATTGATATCTTGTCGAAAGCCGGATCGAATGCAGATGCAAAGAGCCTCTTGGGGGATATTCTGCAGAAGCAAGGGGATGCTGCGGAATCAGTCAATGCTTACCGTGAAGCAATCCACCTCGATCCCCAAAGGGAAGCGTTTCGGATGGCCCTTGGCCGAGAATTGGTTGCACTCGGCGCCTTTGATCAGGCAAATGTAGCATTGCAGGAGTCGCTTTCAAGCTTTCCGAAATCCGCTCCGTTATTAACTCTGTTTGGCATTCTTCAGTATTCCGGAGGGCAGGTTGACGGGGCTAAACAGGCCCTTCTGCGAGCGATCTCGGCCGATTCTGGCTACGGACCGGCTTATTTGTCGCTTGCGCGGATCGCCCTCGAATCGGCCAACACACCGGGCGCGGAAGAGAGCGCCGCGCTTTGCCGGTGGGACAAGATCACCTGCAGCGCCCTGCGATTGCGTTCCGCACGGGACAACAACGACAAGGAACTCGAGCGCCGTTCCATCGCGGTCCTGCAGGCCGCTCCGCCCGGAAACGCAACCGCGGCATGCGCCTTGGGACAGGCATATACGTGGAACGATCGGCCTCAGGAAGCTAGGCTTTCATTGGAGACGTGCGTAAAACTGAAACCTACACCCCAGAATCATTATCGGCTTGCACAGGTGTACCGCAAGTTGGGCGAAGGGGCACTTGCACGCGAGCAATTGGAAGCGAGGAGTAAGCTCCTGAAGTTGCTGTCGGATCAAACTGGCAGGGCAGCGGATTCGCTAAAGGTACTGGAGCCTCAGATCAAGGATTAGGAGGACCCGTGGTCTGGTGCATTCGAAAGCATTTACAGGCTTGAGCTTTTGTGTTACGATTTCGCAACTGGTTTGTTGTCTCCAACTTGGAGGAGGTTACTTATGGTGCGGAGAGTCGGAAGCTCGTGGGCCTTGGCGAGACTTGTTTCACTTATAGTCGGGCTCGCAACAGCGGCGATTCCTCTATCGGCGCAAATTGATACCGGTTCCATCGTGGGAACGGTGCGGGACGCCAGCGGAGCTCTGGTGTCGAACGCCACGCTCACCGCGACCAACACTGCCACCCAAATTGCGCTGACTACCAAAAGTAACGAGAGCGGACAATACCAGTTCACGGCGCTTCGGGTTGGAACGTATTCGGTTAAGTGCAGTATGGCTGGCTTTACTGCACAACAATTCCCCAACGTACAAGTCGATGTGCAATCCCGCCCGTCAATTGATTTCGACTTGCAAGTCGGAAATGTCACACAAACGCTGGAAGTAAAGGAACAGTCGCCGATATTGGATACGGAAACTTCTGATGTCGGCGGAGTCGTTCACCAGCAACAAATCGTCGACCTTCCGCTCAACGGCAGGCGCTATGCGGATCTCGCATTGCTCGAGCCTGGCATCCAGCGAAATCTGACGAATACAAACAACACGGCGCCAGACCGGTTTAGTTCGAACGGGAATCTGGAGACGCAGAACTACTTCGCGCTGGATGGTGTGGATAACAATTCGGGATCTACTAATCTGCAGGAAGGATCTGTTCAGGCTGTGCAGCCGCCACCGGATGCTTTACAGGAGTTCCGGGTTCAGACGCGCACGTATTCTGCCGAATTCGGCACATCCGCCGGAGCTGTGATCAACGCTTCTATTAAGAGCGGCTCCAACGGATTCCACGGCGATGTATGGGAATTCCTGCGGAATAGCAGTCTCGACGCGAATACGTTCTTCAATAACTTGAACGGCGTGGGTCGTGGGCACTTCAGCCAAAATCAGTTCGGCGGAACCATCGGTGGACCTGTTATCAGGAATCGCACCTTCTTCTTCTTCGACATGCAGAACTTCACTAGCCGCCGCGCGACGACCGTGTTTTCAACCGTTCCCACGCCGCTGATGCAGGCGGGTAACTTCACGGAGTTAAGCGCCGCGCTTCCAACGGCCGTACCGGCTCAAGCCGGCTGCATCACGGGGAAGATTATTGCCACTTCGTGCCTCGATCCGACCGCAGCGAAACTGCTTCGACTCTATCCGAATCCGAACGTGCCTTCAGCGGTAGCCCGGCAGGGGATTCCGAATAGCTGGACGGGTGGTAGCAATTACCAATATCAATACTCGGTACCCACCGATACTTATTCGTACGATGTCCGGATCGATCACAACATCAATGCCAATAATCGGATATTCGGACGGTTCAGCAACTACACGGTAGACCGGCAGGACCCGCCTTGGACCGCCAATCCAATCGCTGGAAATGGCAACTTCGCCACGCAGTATCACATTCGCGGGAAGTCGGCGGCCCTCTCGTGGACCGATGTCATATCGCCCTCCGTGCTGAATGAGCTGCGTGGCGGGTTCAGCCGCGATAATGCCCACAGCGATCCGCTCGGTTTAACCCTCGGCACGTCGTCTGCAGCGGACTATGGATTGACTGGCATTCCGGCGAGCCAATTCGCCGCCGGCATCCCGCCCATCAACATCAGCGGACTGCAAAGGCTCGGAACGGCGCCGTGGCGCCCACAGGTTCAAATTGCTCAGGTCTGGCAGTTACTCGACACGGTGAGTTGGCTCAAAGGTTCTCATAGCATGAAGTTCGGATTTGAGCACCGGCATACAAGCGACAATTTCCTCGATGCTCAATCGTTGCAAGGTCAGATTACAGCGAGCGGTATCTACACGGGCAATACCGGATCCGGAATACCGGATTTTTTGCTGGGTGACGTCAGTGCCGCGTCCTTTACGACTCCGACTGTGGTGCATAATTACCGGGTCGCCTACAACTTCTTTGCACAGGACAGTTGGCGCGTTCGCAAGAACCTGACCATTAACTACGGCATTCGCTATGAACTGTTCTCGCCAATCCTGAACCACCAGAACGCGCTGGCGAATTTCACGGGTGCTAACGGCGGTGGATTTATCCAGGCCAAGGATGGAGATTGGGCCTCGCGTTCGCTCATTCAGCCAGACAAGAATGACTGGGCGCCCCGCATCGGCTTTAGCTATCAGGCGATGAACCGCCTCGTCCTGAGAGGCGGCTACGGCATTTTCTATCAGCACGATGTTCGTATTGGTTCTGAAAGCGTGCTCGGCGAGAATCCGCCGTTTTTCATTGATCAGTCGTTATCGCAAACCGCTCCAAGCACAACCCCGGTGTTTCTCCTGAGAAATGGATTTCCGACCTCGCAGTTTGGTACGAGCTTCATTGATTTGACGAAGCTGCAGATTCGAGCCCAGGATCCAACTCAACGAACGCCCTATGTTCAGCAGGCAAGTTTCGGGCCGCAGATCCAGTTGAGTTCTTCTACCGTTCTCGACATCTCCTACGTCGGCAACTTCGGGCGCAAAGAAAATCGTTTGCGCAACGCGAACCAAGCCTTGATTACCGGTTACACCGGCACCGCTCCCATCATCCGTTTTCCTTACACCAATCTAAACACCAGCGTGACGACACTTTCAGGCAACAACCACGCTTTCCTGGAACTCGCGACGAACGACGGAAACACGAACTACAACGGATTGCTGGTATCACTACGAAAGCGCTTCGACAAGGGGCTGGGCTACGGAATCAGCTATACATGGAGCAAGAATTTCTCTGATTACGTCGATAACCTCACGGGCGGTTCCACGCCGGCCTACGCGTACAATTACAGCCTGGAGCGCAGTTTCTCCCCGTTTGACACGACGCATCGCCTGGTCGGCAACGTTGTTTGGAATCTTCCTATCGGTAAAGGTGGCTTGATCCTGAACGATGGTGGCGCAACGAGCCGGTTCATTGGCGGATGGCAGATTAACAGCATTGTCACTCTGCAGACCGGCACGCCATTCACGGTTACCGCGAACGATGTCAGCCAGACGGGCGGTAATCACGCCAGCCGCGCGAGTTGCATCGGAGATCCGTATGTCGGCGCAAGTAGTGATCCGTCGCGTATCGCGGGGAACGCCGCCCCAAGCTTCTTCCTCAATCCGGCCGCCTTTGCATTTCCCGCCAATGGGACGTTTGGAACATGTGCTCCGCGAGCGTTTCACGGACCCGGAATTGAGAACGTGGACCTGAGCATCTTCAAGCAGTTCGCCATACACGAAACATGGAGAATCGAGTTCCGAAGCGAGTTCTTCAATAGCTTCAACCACGCGAACTTCACCAATCCAAGCTCTAGCTATACCTCAACAAGTTTGGGTTCTTTTGGGAAGGTATTTAATACCACAACCGATCCGCGGGAGATTCAATTCGCGCTCAAGCTGTACTTTTAGATGTGCGCTGTTTTCGCATGCTGAAGATAGTTCCTTGCCTGATCGTCGCTTGCGCTTACGGACAAGTTCCCTATGCGACGTCGATCAAGCCGTCGGTTGACGCTCACGAGATTGCTGCAAACCGGGGGGCCAGCGCGCTCTGGCAAAGTTTGAAAAAGCTTGATACCCGAGCAAGCTTGATCATGTTCACGGCCCATCCGGACGATGAGGACGGGGGCATGCTCGCCTACGAGTCGCGGGGGCAGGGTGTTCGGGTGGCTCTCCTGACCTTGAACCGGGGCGAGGGCGGCGCGAATGTAATGTCGTCCGACTACTTCGATGCTCTCGGCCTGGTGCGGACGATGGAACTGCTGGCCGCAGGCCGATACTACGGTGTTGACCAATACTGGACGCGCGTTGTCGATTACGGGTTTTCGAAGACAAAGGCCGAATCAATCGGAAAATGGACTCACGATCGAGTTCTTTACGACGCTGTCCGCGTGGTCCGAATGGTACGTCCGCTCGTGATTACATCAGTTTTCGTCGGTGGTCCGAGCGATGGCCACGGTAATCATCAAACGGCTGGCGCGATGGCCCAGGAAGCCTTCAAAGCGGCCGGGGATCCGAATATGTTTCCGGATCAGATCAAGGCTGGTCTGCAACCTTGGACCCCAATCAAGGTGTATGCTCGCCAGCCATTCTCACGCAGAGGCGGTGGTGATGGAACATCTGTGAACGTGCAGATTCCTGAAGGCACGTACGATCCATTGCTGGGCGTTTCGTTCCTCCAACTCGCGCGCGAGGGGCTCGGTTATCAGAAATCGCAGAACGGCGGCGGATCGATCCCGAAAGATGGCCAGATGCTCAGCAACTATCATCGTTTCGGGTCTGTCATCCCGGCGAAAGACCAGGAAGAGAGCTTCTTTGATGGCATCAACATCTCGTTAGCCGGCATCGTGCCCGAGGGTGCCGGTACCGAGGCAGCCTTCTTGCGCTCCGGGTTGGAGAAGATACACGCGGATGTGCAGAAGGCGATCTCAGCGTTCTCGGCGACGGAGCCAGACCGGTCCGCTCCGGCCTTAGCCGCAGGCCTCAAGGAGACGATCGCGCTGCTTGGCGCGATTGATTCGAGCCGTTTGACGGAAAGCCAGAAGTCCGATGTTCGTCACGAACTTGAGATCAAGCGGGTACAATTCAACAACGCACTAACAGAAGCCCTCGATCTCTCGGTTTCAGCTACTGTCACCACGAGGACCGAGCCGAACGCCATGATGGCAATGTTCATGGGCGATCCCG
Source organism: Bryobacteraceae bacterium (assembly GCA_045807965.1). Lineage (GTDB taxonomy): Bacteria > Acidobacteriota > Terriglobia > Bryobacterales > Bryobacteraceae > Bog-105. The sequence continues at coordinate 5,946 of JBJMGJ010000174.1, forward strand.
AAACATTCCGCACGGCGATTCCAGGGCAGCGTTTTCCTGTTCGCGTTCACGTCAATAACGCAAGCAAGACGCCGGTTGAACTCGTGAAGGCGAGCGTGGAATCTTACGGGCAAAAGACGCCCTGGCAGGCAAGCCCGAGCTCGCAGGTGAAATCGGAAACGCTTGGCAACAATAAACCCGTCGAGCATCGGTTCGAAGTGACCGTTCCCGAGGATGCGCAGTTCACGAAGCCCTACTTCGCCCGTCCGCATATCGAGCAGTCCTATTACGACGTGCTCGACCAGCGCTATCTCAATCAGCCGTTACCAGCGTACCCGCTCTGCGCCTGGGCCGACTTCCAGTATGAAGGCGTGCCGGTGCGAGTCGGAGAGTACGTGCAAACCGTCCAGCGTGTCACGGGGCAGGGAAGTGTCCTGGAGCCTCTGACTGTTGCTCCCGCTGTCGGCGTCTCCATTTCGCCGCGCACCGGAATTGTTCCCCTTGGGTCCAAATCGTTTCCGGTAGCGGCCGTTGTCCATAGCAACGTCAAAGGCCCGGCAAAGGGCACCCTGAAGCTCGAACTCCCTGAGGGTTGGACCGCTGAGCCACGGTCTTCGGAATTTTCGATTGCGGATGACGGTCAGCATCAAGCGCTGAACTTTAGCGTGACACCGTCAGCGCTGAATCCACAGAAGTATCAGGTGAAAGCGGTTGCAGAATACCAGGGCAAGCAATACAACGAAGGCTACCAGGTTACCGGCTATCCCGGCTTGCGGCCTTATTTCCTGTACACTGCCGCCAACTATCAGACCACGGGCGTCGATGTGAAGGTTGCGCCGGACCTGAAAGTTGCTTACATCATGGGGAGCGGGGACGATGTACCGGCTTCGCTGACTCACTTGGGTGTCAACGTCAGCTTCCTCGGGCAGTCGGACCTCGCAACGGGGGACCTCAGCAAGTATGACGCGATTTTGCTCGGTGTTCGAACCTATGCTGCGCGTGACGATCTGCGCGTCTACAATAACCGCCTGCTCGACTATGTGAAGAATGGAGGAGTGGTGATCGTGCAGTACAACACGCCCGAATTCGATCACAACTATGGCCCGTACCCGTACACGATGACCTCCAATCCGGAAGAAGTCACGGACGAAGCGTCAAACATCCAGATCCTGCAGCCTCAGAATCCCGTCTTTACCTGGCCCAACAAGATCACGGAGAAAGACTTCACAGGATGGGTAGAAGAACGCGGTTCGAAATGGATGCAGTCCTGGGATCCACAATACACGGCCCTTCTGGAAACCCATGATGAAGGACAAGCGCCACAAAAGGGCGGTTTACTCTACGCGAAATACGGCAAAGGAATCTATATCTACAACGCGTATGCCTTCTACCGCCAGTTGCCGGAAGGCGTAGCGGGGGCTTACCGGATCTTTGCCAACATGATCAGCTTGTCGAAGAATCCCGAAATTCGAAGATAGATTTCACCGGAAGGCATTCGCGAACCTTCGCTGTTATAAGGCTGAAGCCAGTTGCTCCATTTGGCTGTGCGGATCACCGCATGACACTTAGATGGATGGCCATGGCGATTCCGACGCATGCGAGGGTGATAGAGATACCTACACCGACTCTCGATTGATGCTGGACGTCCCACTCTCCCCGTTTGAGCTGCTGAATGAGCCGCCCCTGCCGGACCACGGCAGAGATGTTCACGAACACGCCAATCAACACTAATGCTGTACCGATCCATAAAGAGAATCCGGGCGATGATAGCGCTGATTGATGTTGGGTGCTCGTGAGTTCTCTCAGGAACAGGCCGAAGCGGGCGACCAAGAACCCGAAACCCATGAGTGCAATCCCGGTGCGCATCCATGCGAGAAAAGTGCGCTCCGCAGCAAAGAACACTCGCGGGTCTTTCGATAATTCGTCCGGCATCTGCCAACAGTGTCGCAGGCGCGTGGAACGGGAGAACGGCGGGTCAGCCTCTCCGCTCAAGTCTTCTCCACCGCCGAGGCTTTGGTTCGTTCATTTACGGTCTGAGAATCAAGGTGTCATGCTGGCAATGGATCCGGCATGCCGAGGCGGACAGCAAAACCAGCAAGCGTCTTAGATGTTGAAGGCCGGGAGATCCCGGTCAAAAACCTGGACAAGGTTCTCTTTCCGGGCAGGCGCTTCACTAAAGCTCAAGTTATCGATTACTGCATCCGAGTCTCGCGTTGGCTCCTGCCGCATCTCAAAGGCAGGCCAGTCACTCTGAAGAGATTCCCAGACGGAGTAACTGAAGAGGCTTTCTACGAGAAGGACGCTCCAAGCTTTGCGCCGGAATGGATCCAGACCTTCCCTGTTCCGCGGCGTGCAGGCGGACCCGATATTCGATACGTCCTCGTCAATGATTTGCCTACGCTTGTCTGGTGTGCCAATGCGGCCACGTTAGAATTTCATCCATTCCTTCACCGGGCGCCAGACATCGACGTTCCTACTTCGGTGGTCTTTGACCTCGATCCTGGAGAAGGATCAAATGTCCTCACGTGCGTGAAGGTAAGTTTCTTGCTGAAGCAGGTATTGGATCAGCTTCAACTCTCTTCGTATCCAAAGGTGTCCGGCTCGAAGGGCATCCAAGTCTATGTCCCGCTGAACACGACCGCCAGCTACTCCGTGACGCAAGCTTTTGCTCGGTCGCTTGCTGAATTGCTCGCCCAACAGTACCCGAAGCTGATCGTGTCGGAAATGCCTAAA